>JANOCZ010000411.1:0-2952 GCA_031412455.1 Hyphomicrobium sp.
GCCGATGGTTTCCGCAATTATATGAAAGCAACGTACGCGTCCCCAGCTGAGCAAATGCTGATCGACAAAGCGCAGCTGCTTGGACTGACGGCGCCCGAGATGACTGTCCTTGTTGGTGGCTTGCGTGTGCTCGGTGCCAACCACGGTCAAGCCTCGCACGGTGTCTTCACTTCGACACCTGGTCAGCTGACCAACGACTTCTTCGTCAACGTCCTTGATACGGGTACGCAGTGGAAGGCGCTGTCTGACCAGAACGAAGTGTTTGAGGGCCGTTGCCGCAAGACCGGCCAAGCCAAGTGGACGGGCACGCGTGTCGATCTCGTCTTCGGCTCGAATTCGCAGCTGCGCGCGCTGTCCGAAGTCTACGCTCAAGACGATGCGAAAGAGGCGTTCGTGCGTGATTTCGCGGCCGCGTGGAACAAGGTGATGAACGCCAACCGCTTCGATCCTGCTACCGCTACCGCATAATCGATAGCGAAACTTTAGATAACGATCAGGTAATCTGATTGACTGCTCACGGACTTGCGATTTGTGGTGATGCTGGTTAGCTGGTAAAAGTTAAGAACGGGCACCAAATGCCGGCCCGCATCAAGGAGACTATTATGAAGATCTGGAGCAAGCCTGCCGTTCGTGAGCAGGAAGTCGGCCTCGAAGTTACTTCTTACCTGCCAGCCGAAATCGACGTGATCTAACGATCGCAAGTCGAGTTACAAAGCGGTCGCCAATCATGTTGGCGGCCGTTTTTGTTTGCGCGCGTGTCTGAAGGCCTGAAGCGGCGCCGTCCGTTTTTTCCGCGCGTGTCCGCCGCATCATGTTTTGGCTGTGTGCAGGGTCACAGAAAAACGAGATAGGCAAAGGCGTCAGCCGCGCTTGTTGGCCGCGATGTAGCCGGCGGTAACTTCGTCCTTGTGAGCGGCGAAGGCTGCAAGCACTTCCGTTTTCTCGGCCTTCGGAACCTTCACAAAGTCCAAGGTTCGTCCAAGTTCCGCTGCGACCTCATCGAATTCAGCAGGAGAGATCTGGAGCTCTCGATGGGCTTCCTCTAAGCCCAATTTAGTTTTGCCAGGCTTGGTCGCCGCGAACGCGTATGGCCCGCCAGAAACGTTGCAGACCCATAGCGTCCGCATAAATTTAAGACCCGGCAGCCTCCCCAGGTTCTTCGTGTGCCATTCGCTGAGTCGAGGGTTTTTGGAGCCTTGACCCACAATTGGGTTTTTTACGACGGCATCGCTAAAGTGATCGACCACTGCGGCAATAGCGAAGACGCCACCTAAACGTTCGTACAGTGTTTTATCGGCGGCCTCTGCCTTTTTTCGCGTACTTTCCGCGGCTGCCAAAGCGCCGCTGGGAGCCGCAATCAACGACATTCCTGCGACCACGGTTCGTCTTGTGAGATTTTGTTTCATGACCTTGTCCTCAGAACGAAGGCTCTGAAACAACGCCGTCGGAGGAACGAAAGTTCCGACGTTTAACGGTCTTGCCCAAGCTCCGTTTTGATCGCAGCGAAGACGGAGCGGAACATGTCGGTCGTCAGTTTGCCGGTGTTGGTGTTGTAGCGCGAGCAGTGGAAGCTATCGTAGAGGATGCGGTCATTGCCCAGCTCATGCCGCGCGCCGTGGGCGAACGGAAAGAGTGATTTTCGCTGGCCGAGAGCGGTCAGTGTCTGATCGTGGGCGATGCGGCCGAGTGCGAGCATGATCTGCAGGTTGGGAAGGGTTGCGACGCGCGCGGTGAAATATCCGCGGCAGGTTGTGATTTCCTCAGGTGTGGGTTTGTTTTCCGGCGGTGCGCAGCGCACGGCGTTGGTGATCATGCAGTCGTTGAGGGTCAGGCCGTCGTCTGGACGAGCGGCGTAGGTGCCGCGCGCAAAGTCAAATTCAAGCAGGGTCGCGTAGAGCAGGTCGCCGGCATAGTCGCCGGTGAAGGGGCGGCCGGTGCGATTGGCGCCAGTGCGGCCGGGGGCAAGTCCGATAATCAAAAAGCGTGCTGTGTTGGAGCCGAACGAAGGAACGGCGCCATTGAACCAATCGGGTTCGGATGCTTCGTTGACCGAGCGATAGGCGACGAGGCGTGGACACAAAATGCATTTGGGCGGCGCTTCAGGTCCGAAAACAATTCCGGTCCCGCGTGCGCCGCCCATTTCCCCGTCTCTTCCCAAACTGGCTGGCCAAATCCGGTGGCCGAACTCGAGAGCCTAATCCGTCGGCCGCAAGGCTGGCCGACTGCGTGGATCAGACCTCTTCGCCGGCGAGGTCATCGTCTTGAAAGCTCGGCTCGCGGGTGATGAAGGCTGGTGTGCGTGCTTGATAGGTGCGCGGCTCGCGAGTAGGGCGGGCGTTGCCTGAGCCGCCATCGCGGCAGATTTGCGATTCGAGGTCGGCGATGTCAATGAATTGATCGGCCTGGCGTCGCAGTTCATCGGCGACCATTGGCGGCTGCGTTTGCAAGGTCGAGATGACGCTGACGCGTTTGCCCTTTTGCTGAAGGGCGGCCACCAATGAGCGGAAATCACCGTCGCCGGAGAAAATTACGATGTGGTCGAGGGTATCGGCCAAGCGCATCGCATCGACCGCGAGCTCGATATCCATGTTGCCTTTGACCTTGCGACGGCCGGTGGCGTCGGTGAACTCCTTGGTCGGCTTTGTCACCATCGTGAAGCCGTTATAATCGAGCCAGTCGATCAGAGGGCGGATGGACGAGTATTCTTGCTCTTCGGCCAGCGCGGTATAGTAAAGCGCCCGCACCAACTCTGCCTTCGACCTGAAGACTCCAAGCAAGCGCTTGTAGTCGATGTCGAAACCCAGCGATTTCGCCGTGGCGTAGAGATTGGCGCCATCGATGAAGAGAGCTACGCGCTCGGTGGCATAGAAATGCATGTCGAGTAACCTTATTTGCTCATTGTGTATTGCAGAACCGTGCTCTTGCAATGCGGCGAGCGACTGCGTTCGTCGT
>JANOCZ010000412.1:0-3903 GCA_031412455.1 Hyphomicrobium sp.
CTCGGGCCGCGTGACATTCGACGACGTGGCCGGCGTCGATGAAGCCAAATCCGATCTTGAAGAGATCGTCGAGTTTTTGCGCGATCCGCAAAAGTACCAGCGGCTCGGTGGCCGCATTCCGCGCGGCGCGCTGCTCGTCGGCCCGCCTGGCACAGGCAAAACGTTGATCGCGCGTGCGGTGGCCGGCGAAGCCAACGTTCCGTTCTTCACGATTTCAGGTTCGGACTTCGTCGAAATGTTCGTTGGCGTCGGCGCGAGCCGCGTGCGCGATATGTTCGAGCAAGCGAAAAAGAACGCTCCGTGCATCATTTTTATCGACGAAATTGATGCCGTTGGCCGCCATCGTGGCGCCGGTCTCGGCGGCGGTAACGACGAACGCGAGCAGACGCTGAACCAGTCGCTCGTTGAGATGGACGGCTTCGAAGCCAACGAAGGCATCATCATCATCGCGGCGACCAACCGTCCTGACGTGCTGGATCCCGCGCTGTTGCGCCCCGGTCGTTTCGACCGCCAGATCGTTGTGCCCAACCCCGACGTCATTGGCCGCGAAAAAATTCTCCGCGTGCACATGAAGAAGGTTCCGCTCGCACCCGATATCGATCCCAAGACAATCGCCCGCGGCACGCCGGGCTTCTCGGGCGCCGATTTGGCGAACCTCGTCAACGAAGCCGCACTTCTCGCGGCCCGCCGCAATAAACGCATGGTCACGCAAGCGGAGTTCGAAGACAGCAAAGACAAGGTCATGATGGGCGCCGAGCGCAAGTCTATGGCCATGACCGAGGAAGAGAAGCTCGCGACCGCCTATCACGAGGCAGGCCACGCGATCGTCAACATCGTCGTGCCAGGCAACGATCCGTTGCATAAGGTAACGATTATTCCGCGTGGCCGCGCGCTGGGCGTGACGATGAGCCTCCCCGAGCGCGATCGGTTGAGTTACTCCAAGGAGTGGTGCGAGGCCAAGATTGCTATGGCCTTCGGCGGCCGCGTAGCCGAGCAGCTGATCTACGGCCGCGAACATTTAAATACCGGCGCTTCGAGCGACATCAGTCAGGCAACCAACATCGCCAAGCGCATGGTCAGTGAATGGGGCATGAGCGATGTGCTTGGACCGTTGCTCTATTCCGAAAATCAGCAGGAAGTGTTCCTTGGCCACTCGGTCACGCAGCGCCAGAATATGAGCGAGGAAACAGCCAAACTGATCGATGGCGAAGTCCGCCGCATCGTCACGTCCGGCGAGAAGAAAGCCTGGGAAGTGCTGTCTGCTCACAAGGCCGAGCTTGAGGCTATGGCGCAGGCGTTGATGGAGCATGAAACGATCTCAGGCGATGAATGCAACAGCATCATGCGCGGCGAGAAGATTATCCGGCGCACGGATGACGACGGCTCGAGGGGTTTGCCAAGCTCGTCGGCCGTACCGTCGGCCGGCCGGCCCGCACGCCCCCGCGGCGAACCGTCAGGTGGCGGTATGGAGCCTCAGCCGCAGGGCTGATGGACGATCGAATTGTGATAAGGAAACGGCCGCGAGCCTTTCGCGGCCGTTTCCATATCTAAAGGCAATGCAACATCATGAAACGCTCGATCTACCTGCAACCCACCGCCATCTTCTGGGATCGCAATCAGCCGCGCGCGATTGATGAAGCCGAACAGCTGCTATGGCGTGGCCTACCCTTGGCGGGCGGGCGCCTGTCGTTCGCAGCCGTCGATATCCTGATGCGTGCCAACGATGGCACCAAGCGCCGTACCGTCGTCTTGGGCGACGCGTTTAGCGGCGACTGGGGGCGCGAATCTTTAGCCGCCTCGGACTTGTTGAAAAACTTGACGGAGCCGCGCCCGCGCTTTGCCGGCCTCGACCTGACCCGGCCGCGCATCATGGGCATCGTCAACGTCACGCCCGACAGTTTCTCCGACGGTGGCGAGCACGCCTCGACCCAAAGCGCGATTGAGCACGGGTTACGACTGATCGCGGAAGGCGCCGACATTCTCGACATCGGCGGCGAGAGCACGAGACCTGGGTCGGATGCGGTGCCGCTGGAAGAAGAAATTCGCAGGGTTATTCCAGTCATCGAGGGGCTGCGCGCCAAATCGGAAGTCGTGATCTCGATCGATACGCGCAAGGCCGAAGTCATGCGCCGCGCCAATCAGGCTGGCTGCGATATCATCAATGACGTCTCGGCTCTGACGCATGATCCAGACGCGCTTCATGCCGCGGCTGAAACCGGCTTGCCGGTCATGCTGATGCACGCGCAGGGCGATCCCAAAACGATGAACGACAATCCCCAGTATTCCGACGTCGTTCTCGATGTTTTTGATTTTTTGGAAGGCCGCATTCGCGCTTGTGAGGCAGCAGGTATTCCGCGCGCGAAGATCATCGCCGATCCCGGCATCGGCTTTGGCAAGCACCTTCATCATAATGTGGCTGTGATGTCAGGCCTCGCGCTTTATCACGCGCTGGGCGTCCCGCTACTGTTGGGCGCGAGCCGCAAAAAAATGATCGCCCAGTTGTGTAATGTTCCAGATGCGAAAGACCGCTTGCCGGGCTCTTTGGCCTGCGCGCTCGTGGGGGCCGCGGCCGGCGTTCAAATCGTTCGCGTTCACGATGTCAAGGAAACGCGCCAAGCGCTCGAAGTCTGGCGCGCAAGTACTGCCGGCACCGAACACGGCCTAAACTGATTGACCGTTACACCGATGCGAAAACCAGAAAGGCTCTAAGCGCCAATCGGTCGTTCGCGCAGCTCCGAAACCGTGAGTGATTTCAGCCCGTCGACGTCGCGCACGCCTTTGGCGGCAAACTTCAAAACGATTTTAGCAATTTTCTTGTCGTGTTCGCTCGATGACGGCACATCGAACTCTTCGCGAACGGCGGCGATCGCCGCTTCCATCACCGAGATCTCGGCCTCATCGAAAGCGATCTGCTCAGTCTGATCTGCATTCAGTCCGTTACACAAGTCCATTGGCAGCCCCATACGCGTCAACTCAAATCGAAATCGGGATATTCCGTTTCGGCATACGGGTAGCCTTACGGCATCTCAGGAGCGAAAGAAATCCGCTAAAACGGGTTATGTGGCATGCGGTTAAAACATCAAACTTCCAGCAATCGACACCTTATCGAGGTTCTACAAAGAATGAGTAAGTAGCTCATTGGGAACCAAAGCGGCACTTGGCTAGTTATGCCTACTAGCCACCTAATATGTTGATGCACCAAACTGGCTAAAAATGTGGGAGGTTCGATGAAGGGGCTTTCGCGAGAAACGCGCTTGCAGATAATGCTGGACGACGACGAGCTGGCGGCCATTGACGATTGGCGCTTCAAGCAGCGCATGCCAAGCCGCGCCGCCGCCATTCGCCAGCTTCTGCAAATCGGACTGCGCGCAGCAACAGAGGTTGCGGCCTCGCCGAACCAGCGATCGAGAGATTTTGGGGTTTTTGCTCGGCCAGCGCATAACGGCGTGCGCGACGGCGAAGACGTCGACTGAAGTAATGGTTATGGATTTGAGTGGGGCTAGGGACTTGAGTTGCGTCGCTTTGCCCAGCTAGGCTGGCGATCTAAGCGGCGTGTTGATTTTCCAGCCGCTCCATAGCCGAGATCTTTCCTGCCAGATCGTCACGCTGCGTGAGCAGCACACTGTATTCCGAGGCATCGGGATCGGTATCGGCAATAGCTTTCTCGTACAGCTCGAGGATCTGCTTTTCGCCATCGATCAGCGGTGCGAGCACCATCTCATCAAGCTTTTCAAGCCGCGAATTGAGGTCGATCACCCGCCCATTGGAATTCGCAGGTTCCTCAGACGTTTCGCCCAGTGACGTTAACTGTTCCTCGATCTGCTCAGCCGCTTCTTTGCGCAGATCGACCATCTCCGTGAACAGTTGCGCGAGGTCGTCCACTTCGGACTTGCCGATGGCCGC
>JANOCZ010000413.1:0-1851 GCA_031412455.1 Hyphomicrobium sp.
CCAATTTCGGGGTCACTCGTCCAGGCATCATACGCCAGCCACATCAGATATCCGACACCGGCTATCCGCAGCGCGTTATAAAGGGCCGGCGATTCCGTTATGACAGCCGTCAGTCCGAACGCCGCCAGCACCCCCACGACGAGCAGACCGATCGCCACGCCCCCGGCCGCAGCCAATCCCGCACGCCGCCCATCGCTAAGGCTCAAAATTGCGAGGTAGGTCATGTTCGGGCCGGGCGTCAGCTCAATGAGCAGGGCTGTCCAGATAAACGCCAGCGGAATTCCAAATACGCTGACTGGGGAATTATCCATGCACCGAACCAGGCTTCACCTTGCAGGCATCGCGATAGCCGTCGCGATAAATTCCGTCAGGTTTCGTGTCATGTGGTGCACATGGTCGGGCAGCTGCCGCCATTCGCGAACCTTGAGCTGCGCCGGATGGTCGATGTAGTCCGAATGGACGAACACCGTCGTCATGCCAAGATCGTGCGGCGAGATGAGATTGTGCGGCATGTCCTCAAACATCGCCGCGCCCTCCGCTTTGACGTTATGCAGCCGGATCATGCGATCGAACGCGTCGCGGTCGGGTTTCGGCACAAATTCGCACGCCGCGATATCGCAGATATCTTCAAACAGATGCAGCACCCCGATTTTCTGGGCGACGCTTTCCGCATGCCGCCTCGATCCGTTGGTGAAAATCAAACGCCGCCCGGGCAGCCGTTCGATCGCCGCCGCAAGGTCAGGTAATTCGGGCAAAACCGAAAGATCGATGTCGTGTACGTATTCGAGAAACGCGTCCGGCTTCATCTTGTGGACTTGCATCAGCCCAGCGAGCGTCGTGCCGAATTGCCGGTAGTACGCCTTTTGCAGGTGCCGTGCATGCGCGTAGGGAACGCCAAGCTTTTCGGCGATGAATGACCCCATGCGATGATCGACTTGTGAAAAGAGATCGCAGGACGCCGGATAGAGCGTATTGTCGAGATCAAAGATCCACGTGTCGATGTGATCGAACCCGCGGATCGTCGCCGCTGGCAGAACGGGCGCCGGCGTGGCCGCCTTTTTGAGTTTCGCTGTAGGCGAGCCCAACGCCATCATTTGCCCTTTTTGCGATCTGCCCGCGTCACCAGCGTGCCAACGCCGTGTTCGGTGAAGAGTTCAAGCAATACGCAATGCGGCACCCGCCCGTCGATGATGACGACACCTTCGACGCCAGCTTCGACGACCTCGATGCAACCCTCAATCTTGGGGATCATCCCGCCTGTAATCGTACCGTCGCGAATGAGCTCGCGCGCCTCGTCGATCGTCAATCGCGAAATCAGCTTTTTGTTCTTGTCGAGCACACCGGCAACGTCTGTCAGTAGCAACAGTCGCTTGGCTTGCACGCGGGCGGCCAGCGCCGAGGCAAATGTATCAGCGTTGATGTTAAGCGTCTCACCCTCGCGGCTGATGCCGACCGGCGCAATGACCGGAATGAGGTCCGACTTCGAGATGACCTCGACGATATGCGGATTGACCTCCACCGGATCGCCGACGTAGCCGATATCGACCGCCTGCATCAGGTTCGATTGCGGATCAGGCATCTCGGTGATCTTCTTGGCGATCATAAGGTTGGCGTCCTTGCCGGAAATTCCGACTGCTTTGCCCCCTTGCTGGTTGATGGCCGACACGATTTCTTTGTTGATCTTGCCACATAGGACCATTTCGACGACTTCGACCGTCGGCTTGTCGGTTACCCGCAGCCCGTGGACGAAGCCCGACGTGATCTCGAGCTTCTTCAGCATGCTGGCGATCTGCGGTCCGCCGCCGTGCACGACGACCGGATTGATGCCCGATTGTTTGAGGTAGACGATGT
>JANOCZ010000414.1:0-2218 GCA_031412455.1 Hyphomicrobium sp.
TCTGCGTTGCGCCGCCATCGAACCTTTACGATTTCTCGTTCCTCGCGCCCTGCCCCTCGTCGGGCCTCATACTCAACGGCGATAAGGACCGCGTCGTGCCGACGGCATCGGTTGCCGAGATGGCGGCCAAGGTCAAAGTGCAAAAGGGCATCAAGATCACGCACGAAGTGATCCCAGGCGCCAACCACTTTTTTGAAAACAAGACCGAAGAGCTTGGCAAGCTGGTTGGCGATTACGTCGACGAGCGCATGATCCAGTTCGAGAAGGACCGGGCGCGCGATAAGGAACGCGAGCGCGAGCGCGAATTATTGCGGCAGCGGCAGCGCGATATCGAGAAACTCGAGTCGCAGTCGCAGGGGCCGGCGACGCTGGTCGCCGATGACGGCGACGACGACTAGTCGAACCGCCGGACGTCTGCGTGCCTATCTGCTCAGGTTAACGCCGTGGTGCTTGTGAGCGCGCAGGCCGTCGGGAATCTCGCGGGTGTCAAGTCCTCCTGCATCAATCCACGACCGGGTGCTGGAATGCGCGGCATCGATCATCGCCGCAACGCGTTTGAAATCGTAGGGAGAGCCTTCGAGCGGGCACAGGGAAGGGACGATTGCGTAGTCGATTGCTTTCGGCATGCTTTCGAGTTCCGAAACCAGCTGCCGTGCAATGAGTAGCGTCAATGCATGGAGCGCCGCCGCAGCAGCGCCCTGCGGAGGGACTGCGAGATTGCACGCAAATCCGGTCGGCAGAACGAGAAGTCGGGTCGCTCCTAGGCGAACGGCGACCCGCACTGGGGTGTTAGATGTGATCGCGCCATCCATCAAATATTGATCGATGATGCGCACCGGAGCGAAGGCAGCTGGAATTGCAGTACTGGCCAGGATCGCATCGGCAGCGCTGCCGCGCGACAAAACCACCGCCTCGCCCGAGAGCACATCGGTTGCCACGATATGAATTGGAAGCTGAGCATCTTCGAGATTTGCGTACGGCAAGTGCTTTTCAATCAGACTGCGCAATCCGTGGGCGTCGAAGACAAAATCCCGTCGGCGCACAAAACCGAGAAGCGATCGCCAGTGGGCCGGGAAAACGTCCCGCCGGACGACGTTGCGCCAGAGCGTTTCGAGTTTAGCTACTCCGGCTGCAGTCGGGATTCCTGCGAAATATGCCCCGTTCAAAGCGCCGACGCTGGAGCCGACGATGAAATCGATGTCGACGCCGGTCTGCGCAAGGGCCTTCAGCATGCCGACTTGAACGGCCCCAAAACTTCCCCCGCCAGCTAGCACGAGGGCGGTTTTTTGGTGGCTGCGCTGGTGCCCGCTGGCTCTCATACACCCTCCCAACGAACACCAGCTGGATTAATGGCACCGCTCTAGAGAGTTCGCGGTAACGGGAGCGCACGTTACCGCGCTTTCGACTTAGCCGTCGAGCAGCGTTTCGAAGCCGCCGTAGATCAGCCGCTTGCCGTCGAACGGCATCGGATTTTTATCTGGTTGTAGGCGCGGGTCGGCCATGACTTTCTTCATGCCTTCATTGCGCGCTTCACGCGACGGCCAAACGATCCACGAAAAAACAACGGTCTCGTTGGGCTCGCATTTGACGGCCATCGGGAACGACGTGACCTTGCCGTCGGGCACGTCATCGCCCCAGCATTCGACCATTTTCAACGCGCCGTGCTCTTTGAACACGGGCAGCGCGTCTTGGGCGTGTTTTAAATATTTTGCGCGATTTGCGGTCGGGACGGCGCAGACAAATCCATCGACGTAGTTCATGAGGTTTACTCCCTTACATAGAGGTTCGATCGGAGATTTAAGGCTCGTCAGCAAGCTCAGGCGGCTTTGCCGGACGCGTTCGAAGTGTCACCGCAGGCCATTTCGCGCATACCTTTTTCGAGATCTTCGCGGCTGACTTCGCGGACCTGCGTTGCGACCGACCAGCGGTGGCCAAACGGATCTTCGAGTTGGCCATAGCGGTCGCCCCAGAACATGTCGGCGGCCGGCATCGTAATCTTAGCGCCTGCTGCCGCGGCGTGCGCCATGGCAGAGTCCACGTCGTCGGCGTGGAGATGGATAAATACCGGCGAGCCTTTGAGAGATTTTGGGCCGAGACTGCCCCACTTGGGTGCTTCTTCGCCCAGCATCAACATCGAGTCGCCGATGCGCAGTGAGCCGTGCATCAACGTTCCATCCGGGCCTTGCAGCCGGAACACTTCGACGGCGTTGAAAGCTTT
>JANOCZ010000415.1:0-1610 GCA_031412455.1 Hyphomicrobium sp.
CCATCCAAGACATGGGCGCAGCGGGCCTCACCTCATCGACCAGCGAAATGGCCGACAAAGGCGGCGTCGGCAACGAATTGAACCACGACGATGTGCCCCAGCGCGAAGTATGAAAGACGGCCTACGAGATGATGCTGTCGGAATCACAAGAGCGCATGTTGATGATTTTGAAGCCCGAACGCGAGGCTGACGCGAAAGCGATCTTCACCAAATGGGGCCTCGACTTCGCAATCATCGGTAAAACGACCGACACGGGCCGTATGGTCATCAAGCACCACGGCAAAATCGAAGCTGATCTGCCCGTCGATAAACTTGCCAACTCTGCGCCGATGTACACGCGGCCCTGGACCGAACCCAAAAAGCCGGTGACGATTTTGCCGGAGTGGGTTCCAGCACCCAATTCCATTCTGGGCACCCTCAAAGATTTGATGGGCAGCCATCACTTGGCGTCGCGCCGCTGGATTTGGGAACAGTACGACCACATGGTCATGGGCGACACGATTGGCCGCCCCGGCGGCGACGCCGGCGTCATCCGCGTCCACGGCACGCACAAGGGCATTGCTGTCGCTTGTGATGTGACGCCGCGCTACGTGCTGGCCGACCCCGAGATGGGCACCAAGCAAGCCGTGGTCGAGACGTGGCGCAACTTGACCGCCGTCGGCGCCGACCCGCTCGCGATCACCGACAACATGAACTTTGCCAACCCCGAGCGCCCCGAAATCATGGGCCAGTTCGTGGCGAGCTGCCGCGGCATGGCTGAAGCCTGCTCCGCGCTCGACTATCCCGTCGTCTCTGGCAACGTCTCGCTTTACAATGAGACGAACGGCGTCGGCATTCCGCCCACGCCCGCGATCGGCGGCGTCGGTTTGATCCCAGACTGGACCAAAACCGCCGACATCAAATTGAAGGGCACGACCGCGCACGCGCCGAGCCTCGCAGGCTTGAACCCGAGTAACGACAGCACGATGCTGGTCGTCATTGGCACGGAAGCGGGCCACCTCGGCCAATCGCTATATCAGGAATTGGCAACCGGCAAATTCGACGGCGCACCGCCCCCTGTCACGCTCGATGATGAAATCAAAGCTGGACGCTTGATCCGCGCGCTGATCCGCTCCGGCATCGCGCTCGCGGTGCATGATTGTTCCGACGGCGGCCTGCTGGTCGCGATTGCCGAAATGGCACTAGCGGGCGGCGCCAACGGTGGCTCACGCGAAGCCTCCGGCGTCGGCGTCGAACTCTATCCCTACGAAGGCAAACTTCCCGCTCACGCGATCTGGTTTGGCGAAGACCAAGGCCGCTACGTCGTCGAAGTCACCCCCGCCAAAGCCGAGGAAGTCCTCGAACGCGCCCGCTTGCTCGAACTCCCCGCCCGCATCGTCGGCCGCACACTCAGCGCGAACGACACCGGTGGCGAGTGTCTGTCATTGAAGGGCGAGTCCTCTTTGCCCCTCGCCGATCTCCGCGCGGTGCATGAGGGGTGGATGAAGGGGCTGATGGGGTGAGGAGGTGATGAGGTGATGAGGTGATGGGGTGATGGCTACTAAATTGGACAGTAATTGAAATGGCAAAAATTCTCGGTCCCAACGAAATGAGTTCTCACTGGCTAAGCG
>JANOCZ010000416.1:0-2344 GCA_031412455.1 Hyphomicrobium sp.
TGGCAGATCGCGCGTGAGCGAACCCTTGAACGTGTAACGCACGGTCGCCGAGTCGAGGACCTCGGCCTTCTCAACGTCGCGCAGAGCGATAGAGTAGCGGGGATTGCCCTTCTCTTTAAGAAGCGTGAAAGAGTTTGCAACGTCGTCGGCCGTGACTTGAGTTCCGTCGGCGAATTTCGCTTCGGGGCGCAGCTTGAAGATGACCGACATGCCATCAGCCGCCACGTCGGCCGATAAGGCCACGAGACCATATGCTGCGTCGGGTTCGTCGGCTGCGCGCGCCATCAGCGTATCGTGCAAGAACTCGAGGCCCTGAGCCGCGTCGCCCTTGCGGATGAAGTTGTTGAAATTGTCGAAGCTCAAGACGCCGCCCGAGCCGATCAAGCTCATCCGTCCACCTTTAGGCGCGTCCGGGTTCACGTAATCGAAATGCTTGAAGTCGGGCGGGTACTTCAATTCGCCAAAGATCGACAAGCCGTGACGCGGTTCGGCGCGGGCCGCCGTGCCCATCGCCGGCAGCGCGACGGCTGCGGCCACAACTGTGAACAAAGCCATTGCCTGCGATCTAGCGAATCCTTCGAGGTGTTGCATCGCTATTTATTCCGGGCCGCTTCGATGCTCTTCACCTTTGCTGGATCGGACCACCACGTTTGTTCAAAGCGTGCTGGAACTTGGCTCGGCAGTTTGTCCGGCCGGCCAAAGATGTCCCAAGCGGCGATGCGATCCGCCGGGAGATACCATTGCGGGACGACATAGAAATTCCACAGCAATACGCGGTCGAGGGCGTGGGTCGCGGCTTTAAGATCAGCGCGATCCTTAGCCATGACGATTTTGTCGATCAGCTTATCGATGGCTGGGTTTTTGATTCCGCCGACGTTGCGTCCGCCTTGCTGATCGGCTGAGGCCGAGCCGAAAAAGAAGCGCTGCTCGTTGCCGGGCGAATGCGACTGGCCGATACTGTTGACGATAATGTCGTAGTCGAAACTTTTCGCGCGGCGCTCATACTGCGAACTATCGATCGTGCGCAGCGTGGCGTTGATGCCGAGCTTCCGGAGATTTTCGATGTAAGGCAAAACGATGCGCTCGAAGTCTGGCTGAACGAGCAGGAACTCGGCGTTCAAGGTTTCTCCAGCAGCGTTGGTCAGGCGGCCGCCTTTGAGCGTCCAGCCGGCCATCTGCAACAGTTTGATAGCTTCACGAAAGTGATTGCGCAGATCGTCCGGCGCGGTGTTGACTGGCACTTTCCATTCGGTCGTGAAGACTTCAGCGGGGATCTCGGCTTTCACCTCGTTCAAGATTTCTAGTTCGCGGCCTTCAGGCAAGCCTCGGGCGCGCAGCTCCGAATTGTCGAAGTAGCTCTCGAGACGTTTGTAGGCACCGGCGAATATCTTCTTATTCAGTTCTTCAAAATCGAGGGCGAGGCCGAACGCCTGGCGAACGCGCGGATCGGAGAATTGTTGGCGGCGCAGGTTGAACGTAAACGACTGCATGCCAGCTACTCGGGCGTGTGGAAGCAGTTCCTTTTTTATCAGCCCATTGGTGACTGCCGCAAAACCGTACTGCGATGCCCACGAATTTGAGCTCGTCTCCTGCCAGACATCGATCAGCCCAGCTTTGAAGGCTTCGAACGCCGGCACGCGGTCGCGGAAATATTCGTGGCGGACTTCATCGAAGTTCCATTGGCCTTTGTTGACGGCAAGGTCCTTCGCCCAATAATTCTCGACGCGCGCGTAGATAATGTTGCGGCCAGGATCGACCGATTTGACTTTATAGGGGCCCGAGCCGATCGGGATTTCCATCGTCGATTTTTTAATGCTGCGCTGGGCGTCGTTGGCGCCGTTGGCCGTCCAATAATGCGCCGGCAGTATGTTCATTTCGCTGACGATCAACGGCAACTCGCGGTTGCCTTTCATATCGAACGTGAAGGTGACCTCGTGGTCGCCGGTTTTCTCGGCTTTGGTGATGTTCTTATAGTAGAGCGCCGTTTGCGGGTTGGCTGACTTCAGCGCTTCGAGCGAAAATATCACGTCCTCGGGCGTGATCGGCTTGCCGTCGTGAAACATTGCTTCGGGCCGAAGCTTGAATTTCGCCGAGGAGAAGTCCTCGGGGTAGCTCACGCATTCGGCAATCAAACCATAGGCCGTCGATGGTTCGTCCGGGCTCGACGTAAACAGCGTGTCGAACAAGCCACCGAGCCCGTCGGCCGCCGAGCCGTCGATCGTGAAGGGATTGAGTGAATCGTACGATCCGATTTCGGCGACGCGGAGGATGCCGCCTTTGGGCGCATCTGGATTAGCCCAGTCGAAGTTTTTGAAATCGGCCGGCATTTTCGGTTCGCCGATCA
>JANOCZ010000417.1:0-7385 GCA_031412455.1 Hyphomicrobium sp.
CCTCGCGTCTCGTGGCTGAAGCACGGGCGGAAATTGCGGCGCGCTACAAATAGAGAACATATTGCGAACAAACGATTGACTCCGAGGTGCCGCGCGCGCATACTGATCCGGCGACCGTGTTTGGGAGTTTGTCGGTGAATGACTGAGTTTTTGCCAGCACCGTCGGCTTTCGCCGCACCGATTTCGGAGGAGATCTGGCGGCGAAAATATCGCTTTGAACGCGGTGGTGACGCGGCTGGCGAAACAGGCGTCGGCGGGACGGCCAGCGATCACACTCTTGATGATACCTTCTGGCGCGTGGCGCGGACTGCTGCCTCGGTAGAGTCGGGCGGTCAGGATAAGCGCGAGGGCTGGAGCCAAGCGTTTCACGGCGCGATGGCCGATTTCGGTTTTCTGCCCGGTGGGCGGATCCTCGCGGGCGCGGGCACCGGGCGCAACGTCACGCTGTTCAACTGCTTTGTTCTGGGCACGATCGACGACGATCTCGGCGCGATTTTCGACGGCCTCAAAGAGGCGGCGCGGACGATGCAGGCCGGCGGTGGCATCGGTCACGATTTCTCGACGCTGAGGCCCAAGGGGGCAATCGTCAAGAGCATCGGCGCGGATGCCTCGGGTCCGGTCAGTTTCATGGACGTGTGGGACACGATGTGCCGGACGATCATGTCGGCTGGTCAGCGGCGCGGCGCGATGATGGCGACGCTCAGGTGCGATCATCCCGACATCGAGGAGTTCATCGCCGCCAAGGCCGACGCGCAGCGGTTGCGAAATTTCAATTTATCGGTGCTGGTCACGGACGCGTTCATGACGGCCGTCGAACGGGATGCGGCTTGGGATCTCGTCTTCGAGGGACGAGTTTACAAAACGGTCGCGGCGCGTGAGCTGTGGGACCGGTTGATGCGCGCGACCTATGACTATGCCGAACCGGGCGTCATCTTCATCGATCGCGTCAACGCAGAGAACAACCTGGCTTATTGCGAGACAATCGCCGCGACCAATCCGTGCGGCGAGCAACCGATGCCGCCTTATGGGGCATGCCTGCTCGGTTCGATCAATCTTGCGGCGCTTGTCGAGCAGCCGTTTACGGCGGATGCGGGCATCGATGCGGTCAAGCTCGAAGCGCGGGTGCGAACGGCCGTGCGTTTGCTCGACAACATCATCGACGTGTCGCGCTATCCGCTCGAAGCACAGGCCGTCGAGGCGCGTGCCAAGCGCCGCATCGGGCTCGGCATCACGGGGCTGGCCGACGCACTGATTTTTTGCGGCCTCGCGTATCAAACGGAGGCGGCGCGGGACAAGGCGGCGCAATGGGTTCGTGTGGTGCAGAACGCGGCCTATGACGCAAGCGCGGATCTTGCGGCCGAGAAAGGCGCGTTTGCACTCTATGACCGGGATGCTTTTCTCGCCCGGCCGAACGTGACCCGGCTCGATCGCCAAGTGCGGGACAAAATCGCGCGCAGCGGCGTGCGCAACGGCTGTCTGACTTCGATCGCGCCGACGGGGACGATCTCACTGCTCGCTGGCAATGTTTCGAGCGGGATTGAGCCGGTGTTCGGCTTTACCTATCAGCGGCGCGTGCTTGGGGCCGATGGGCAGCCGCGCGATCAGGACGTGCAGGACTATGCCTATCAAATGTTCCGCGCTCAGTTTGGCGAGACTGCTGCGTTGTCCGAGGCGTTCGTCGTCGCCGATCAGTTGCAGCCAGGTGATCATCTGGCGATGCAGGCGGCGCTGCAGCCGTTCGTCGATAGCGCGATTTCAAAAACCATCAATTGTCCCGAGGCCATGACGTTCGAGGCTTTCCGCGAGGTCTACGCGCGAGCGCATTCTCTGGGGCTCAAGGGGTGTACGACCTATCGGCCCAACCTCGTGACCGGCGCGGTCCTCACGCAAACAGCAGTCGGGGTGAAGGGCGTTGGCGCGCCCGCGCTGGCGGCGGTGTCCGCCCGGCCGGCAACGGACGGCGATGCACCGGTCGATGTGAATATTGATGGGGCAGGATTGGTGGCCGCCGCCGGGCAATCTGATCAGCGGGCCGGACAGCTCCCGGGGCAGCTCGCCGGGCAGCAGGAGGGCACCATCTTTTACATGACGAAGCCGCTCGAGCGCGACGCCGCACTTGAGGGCATGACGTACAAGATCAAGTGGCCGGCCAGCCCGCACGCGTTGTATGTGACGATCAACGACATCGTCCGTGACGGGCGCCGGCGGCCGTTCGAGATCTTCATCAACACCAAAAACCTCGAGCATTACGCGTGGACGGTCGCGCTGACACGAATGATCAGTGCCATCTTCCGGCGCGGCGGCGATGTCGGCTTCGTCGCCGACGAACTCAAAGCTGTCTTCGATCCTGAAGGCGGGCGCTGGATGGGGCGGCGGTATGTGCCGAGCCTGCTCGCGGCGATCGGCGACGTGATCGAAGAGCACTTGGTGCGGATTGGATTTCTGACGCCGGGCGGCGAGTCAGACGCCTTGCCTGAGCGCGCGGCCGAGGCGGCGCTTGACCATCGCCGCTCGCCAGGCGGACGCTCGGGCACAAGTGGCTTTAGTGACAGTCTGGGTGGTGGCGGCCCTGGTGGTGGCGGCCGAAGTTCAAACTTTGTGCCGGGCGCACGGGACTTGGCTACTTTGCCCGATGTCACGGCGCGGACGTGTCCGCACTGCGGCCGTCGCACTCTCTATCGGATCGAGGGCTGCTGGACGTGTCGCGACTGCATGTATTCGCACTGCGGATGAGGCGCAATCGTTCGCGGATGAGCTGTAGCTCGCGGAACAAAGTTCACGCCGCCGCGTTGGTGATGCAGCTCGACACTTAAAGACAATTCACAATTTCCCACTGGCCGTCGAGCCGTTGCGATTTGCTACAATTGAGCGTAGCAAAAACGATCAGCTTTCGACGCATGGTTCACCATACATTCGACTAACAGCTCGATTGGCCTTCTGAAGGCTCTTTTCACGTCAAAATTCAGCTCCAAAGCAACGAGATCGTCACTGCTCAAGGGATATGACATCGGGTAAGAAAACGAGGCGTACGGCCTAATGGCCGATCAGGGGTGTTGCGTTATGAGTGCTGAAGTCATCGAGTTAGCGGAATATCGTGCGCGCCGCTCTGGCAGCAATGCCGGCTGCATCGCCGATGGTCATGCGTTCGCTGTCGATAGCGCGCCCCGTTTCCACTTCTGGACCGGCGCGTCGGGCAAGCGTTATGTGCACACCGTCTACAGCTTGTTTGACTGCCCGCCGCTCGGCATCGCAAGTTACGTTCTCGTACGCCGCGCCAATAAAACAGAACGCAAAGTTCTCGCCATCGGCCGCGTTTCGCACGAACATGCAACGCTCAACTTAGCCGACATCCGCCAGCGGGCAGCGACGCTTGGCGCGGATGAAGTCCACGTGCATTTACTTGCCGCGTCAGTCAGCGAATGCCAGGCGGTCGAGGTCGATTTGCGGACGGCGCAGTTTGCCGAGCGCGTGAGCTAGCTTTCATCCTTTTGACTTGAATGAACCGCTGCCTCTGACGCGGAGCTTGCTGCTGGCCGGCGGCCGAAGTCTGGCACATTCGTGTCCTGGCCCGCCTGAATGATACCGCGCCGGACTTTGCGTGCGTCAGAGAACATTCGCTCCAGCGTTTCGCCGTCCCCAAATCGGATCGCACGCTGCAGCGTGACGAGATCCTCCGAGAAGCGTCCGAGCATCTCTAAGACGGCATCCTTATTATTCAGAAATACATCGCGCCACATGACCGGGTCGGATGCGGCGATGCGCGTGAAATCGCGAAAGCCACCGGCGGAAAATTTGATGACTTCCTTGTCAGTCACGCGCTCGAGGTGGGCAGCTGTGTTGACGATGTTGAAGGCGATCAAATGTGGCACGTGACTCGTGATGCCCAGCACCAAATCATGATGCTCGGGCGTCATGATTTCCACCTCGGAGCCGAGCTTGCGCCAAAACGTTTCGAGCTTGGCTAGCGCGCCGCGGTCGGCATCGACCTCTGGCGTCAGAATGCACCAGCGGCCATCAAACAGTTCGGCGAAGCCAGCATCGGGACCCGACTGCTCGGTGCCGGCGATCGGATGGCCAGCGATGAAATGGACACCCGCGGGAATGTGCGGCGCCACATCGCGCACCACGTTGGCTTTGACCGATCCGACGTCGGACACGATTGCGCCCGATTGCAGATGCGGGCCGATCTCGGCGGCTATTTTTCCGTAGACGCCGACAGGCGTGCAAAGAATGACGAGGTCGGCACCAGCGACGGCCTCAGCCGCGGTTTCGTAGGCATGCGAGACCAAGCCCAATTCTAAGGCGCGGGCGCGAGTTGCCGCCGTCGATGACGAGGCGACGATTTCACCGGCGAGCCCGGAGCGCCGCGCGGCATGACTGATTGAAGACCCGATGAGGCCGACGCCGATCAGCGCAATGCGTTTGAACATCACGCCGGTCATGCTGCGGCTCCCGACATGTAGGATTTCAAGGCGGCCAGCGCGCGCTCATTATCTTCGGCGGACCCGATCGTCATGCGCAGTGCATCGGGCAAGCCGTAGGCCGCCACCTTGCGCACAATCACGCCTTGCGATTTCAGATAGCGATCGGCGCCGTCTGAAGTTTCATTTGCGCCGTGTGGAAAATGAAAGAGCACGAAGTTGGCGACGCTTGGCGTCACGACGAAGCCGAGGTCTTGCAATTGGCGGGTCACGCGCGGCAACCAGATGTCGTTGTGCGCCTTGGCGGCATCGGCATGAGCGACATCGTGCATAGCGGCGGCTCCGCACGCCAATGACGGGGCCGACATGTTGAACGGACCGCGGATACGATTGAGCACATCGGCGACACCGGCTGGACAGTAGGCCCAACCGATACGCAGCGCTGCGAGGCCGTAGATTTTCGAGAACGTTCGCGTCATGACGGTGTTCGTTGTCGAGGCGACGAGTTCGATGCCCGATTCGTAATCATTGTTGCTGACGTACTCGGCGTAAGCGGCATCGAGGACCAGCAGGATATCGTCACGCAATCTCGCGCGCAGGCGGCGGACTTCGCTGATCGGGATATAGGTCCCGGTTGGATTATTCGGATTGGCGATGAAGACGACGCGCGTGCGCGCCGTGACGCAACGCAAAATCGCGTCGACGTCCGTGCGAAGATCACGTTCGGCGGCGATGACCGGCGTTGCACCGTTGGTCAGAATCGCGATGCGATAGACGAGAAAGCCGTGCGTCGTGTAAATCGCCTCGTCGCCGGGGCCTAAATAACCGCGCGCCAGCAGAGCCAAGATTTCATCTGAGCCCGAGCCGCAGACGATGCGCGATGGCTCGAGACCATAGCGATGGGCGATGGCTTGGCGCAGCACGGTGGCCTGGCCGTCGGGATAACGCTCGAGGTGAGATGCCGCCGATCTGTAGGCTTCGAGCGCCTTGAGGCTTGGCCCAAGCGGCGTTTCATTCGATGACAGTTTCGCTGGCTTGACGCCGCCCGGCAGATTGCTCTCGCCTGGCACGTAAGCCTCAATGTCGGTTATTCCAGGACGTGGTATGGGACCGGCTGGCGGCATGTCTGTCTCTAATAGCGTTGAACAAAGCGATGACGCGGATCGCGGATCGGGCGTAGTGATAGGGGCTCGCCCTCTTGAAATCAAAGTTTAAAGTTGACATTCCAGAGCGCGGGCCTAGCAAACGGCTGGTCCTGATCAACTAAGGAAGCCAGGCCAACGCCGGGCCGATGCATGAATTCCGCGATACCTACTCCGCCGCCTCCGCGATTGAACGAGGCGCACGCACCTTCAAGCGCGACCGTTCGTTTTGACGAGCGGCAGCCGTTGCAGCTTGCGTGCAAGCAAACGCTGGCGCCATTTACTGTCGCCTATCAGACCTACGGTGTGCTCAACGCCGACAAGTCGAATGCGATTTTGATCTGTCACGCATTGACGGGCGATCAACACGTCGCCAATACGCATCCGGTGACGGGCAAGCCCGGTTGGTGGGCGACACTCGTTGGTCCGGGCAAGCCCGTCGATACGTCGCGGTTTTTCGTTATCTGCGCGAATATCCTGGGTGGTTGCATGGGCTCTACTGGGCCCGCATCCAGCAATCCCAAAACCGGCCGTCCGTTTGGGCTCGACTTTCCGGTCATTACCATTTCCGACATGGTCGATGCGCAGGCGCGGCTTGTCGATCATCTGGGCATCGATCAACTGTTCGCGGTCATCGGCGGATCGATGGGCGGCATGCAGGTGCTCGACTGGGCCGCGCGTTACAAGGATCGGGTGTTTGCCGCGGTGCCGATCGCGACAGCTGCGTGGCACTCGTCACAAAACATCGCGTTCCACGAAGTCGGCCGGCAAGCCGTGATGGCAGATCCAGACTGGCTTTCAGGGAATTATTACGCGGCTGGGAAAACTCCGCGCAACGGGCTCGCGGTGGCGCGCATGGCGGCGCATATCACGTATCTATCGGAAGCGGCGCTGCATCAAAAGTTTGGCCGCAGTCTGCAGGACAGATCGCAAGTCGCGTTCTCGTTCAACGCCGAGTTCCAAGTTGAAAGTTATTTGCGCCATCAGGGCTCGACATTCGTCGACCGGTTTGACGCTAACAGCTACCTCTATATTACGCGGGCCATGGACTACTTCGATCTCAAAGCCGAATACAGCGACGTGCTGGCCAACGCGTTTCGCGGAACAAAGACGCGATTCTGCGTCGTGTCGTTTACGTCGGATTGGCTCTACCCCACGCGCGAAAGCCGTTCGATCGTGCAGGCGCTGAAAGCGGTGGCGGCCAACGTGTCGTTCGTCGAGATCGACAGCGACAAAGGGCACGACGCGTTTCTGCTGGAGGAGCCGACGTTCTTTGCGACGGTGCGCGGCTTCCTCAATGCGGCGGCCGTGAAGCGCGGCCTGGAGGCGTTACCATGAGCGATCGCGCCGGGCGGCCGGTTCGCGTCGACCATGTTTTGATCGCCGAGATGGTCGAGCCGGCCTCGCGCGTGCTCGATGTCGGCTGCGGCGACGGCGAACTGTTGCAACTTCTCACCGAGCAGCGCGGCGTCGATGGGCGCGGCGTCGAACTTGATCGCGATAAGGTCAATGCCTGCGTGGCGCGCGGTTTGTCCGTCATTCAGGGCGATGCCGACAGCGATCTCTCGAACTATCCTGATCAAGCGTTCGACTACGCGATCTTGTCGCTGACCATTCAAGCAACGCGGCATCCCAAACCGGTTCTCGAAAATCTGCTGCGGATCGGACGGCGGGCGATCGTATCGTTTCCAAACTTCGGCCATTGGCAAATTCGAACCGGTTTGTTCCTTGGTGGGCGAATGCCAGTGACGCATAATTTGCCGGACAATTGGTATGAGAGCCCCAATGCGCACCTGTGCACGATCCGCGATTTCGCCGATCT
>JANOCZ010000418.1:0-6397 GCA_031412455.1 Hyphomicrobium sp.
AATCAAACGATGTTCAAAAGGAGCTTTACATCACATTCGTGCGGTGGGCCAGTGACGGCTGCGCTACCGCGATCTTTAGTGCAAAGCTAGGCAAACTGGATAATGTCACAAAAGTGAGCGATGCTCCTCGTACGTTCGGTACTTGCAGGAGGAACATTCATGGCGCGCGCGCACAAGGCATCTGTCATTCCCGCCGTTCTGGCTTTCGTGGTGGCGTTGGCCGGGCCAGCGTATGCCGCCAAGAGAACAATTGTGGTCACGGCCGTCGAGCCTAAAGGCGGCGTCACGATCGACAAGGAAGCGTTCCCAGTGAAGCCGCTGCCGGAAGGCGGTGGTTATGTTTTAAAGCAGCCCGACGACAAGGGCCGGTGGGAAATATCGACGTATGTTTGGGATCCGCGGCAGATCAACGTCAATCAAGGTGACGAGGTCACGCTCGAGTTCATCGGCATCAACGGCGCGCAGCATCCAACGACGATCGAAGGCTACGACAAAACTTTCACGCTGAAGCGCGGCGAGGTCAATCGCGTGTCGTTCGTTGCCGACAAAGCGGGGATCTTTAAGATCACTTGCGCGACCCACCATCCAACAATGGTTGCCGAATTGATCGTCGCCGCGAAGTAGCGACCCAAAAAATAAACCAATAAAAAAGGCGGCTGGAGCCTTTTTGCTCTCACCGCCTACACTTCCGACCATACAAATAACCTAGCACAGTAGCGTTGCGCTGTCGAGAAATTCCTATGGTTACTGATCATATCGCAGCGTTGAGATTCCCGGGCGGAGGTTGATAAGTCTTCCTGGCGCGAGGTTGCTCGCGAGGGTTATGCGCGATTTTGTTTCACGAATCCATTCGCGAAATTTCTGTTCGCATCGCCTCCATTACGCCGGGCTCGGTGATTGCGTGGCCGGCGTTGTCTATGATTTGCAAACTCGCATCTGGCCAAGCACGCGCCAACGCTTCGGCGGACTTCGGCGGGCAGAGCAAATCGTATCGGCCTTGGATGATCGAGCCTTGAATGCCGTGCAGGCGATGCGCTTGGTTGAGCAATTCACCGGGAGCTAGAAAAAAATCATGCTTGATGTAATGCGCTTCGATGATCGGTGTTGGCGGCGTTCGCGCACTATCGGCTGACGGCTCAGGCAGGCTAGGCGATGCCGGCGTCAACTCCGACAGGATGCGTTCGTAGGCGTTCCACATTCGCGCCGCGGGGCCTTGGATTTCCGGGGCGGGATCCGTCAGACGTTTTATATAGGCGCGGAGCGGATCGTGGCGCTCTTCCTCAGGCAGCCAATCGCGGAAGGCTGCAAACAACTCTGGGCGGAAGATTTTTGGGCCGTCGACAAACGCCCATTCGACTTCCGCCGCGGTGCCGAGAAAAATCGCGCGCAATACGAGGCCGGTCACGCGGCCGGGATGGGCCTGCGCGTAGGCGAGCGCCAGCGTCGAGCCCCACGAGCCGCCAACGATGAGCCACTTGCTGATGCCGTAGTGATCGCGAATGATCTCGATGTCGGCGATGAGATGCTGCGTCGTGTTCGATCGAAGCGAAAGATATGGGTGGCTGCGTCCGGCACCGCGCTGATCGATTAGAAAAGCGTGGTCGCGCGTTGAATCAAAGAGCGCGCGATGGGCATGTTGAGCGCCGCTGCCCGGGCCGCCGTGCAGGAACAAACACGGGCGTCCGCCTTTCACGCCGATTTCTTCGACGTAGATCCAATGGCCGTCGCCGACGCAGATCATGCGCGCGTCGAACGGTCGGATGGGCGACGGTTGGGGAGAGGTCATCGAGGACTTTGGTCTCGGAGTCGTCAGGGTGTCGGGTGGCGCGCTGATTGTCGGGTCAGCGCTCAGGCTTTGAGCTTATAGCCGGTTTTGAAAATCCACCAGATGCCGGCAAGGCAAACCAGCATGAACACCAGCGTCATCGTTAAGCTGACACCCACGTTGACGTCGGAAATCTCATAGAAGCTCCAGCGAAAGCCGCTGATCAGATAGACGATTGGGTTGAAGAGCGTCACTGTCTGCCAGAATGGCGGCAGCATTTTCAGCGAGTAGAACGTGCCGCCGAGAAACGTCAGCGGCGTGATGACGAGTAGCGGTATGACCTGCAACTTCTCAAACCCTTCCGCCCAAATGCCGATGATGAAGCCAAACAGGCTGAACGTCAGAGCAGTCAAAACGAGAAACGCGATCATCCAAAACGGATGGGCGATCCGCACATCGACGAACAGGCTCGCGGTCGCCAGGATAATCAGCCCGAGCACGACGGACTTCGTCGCCGCCGCGCCGACGTAGCCGAGCGTGATTTCGAGCGGAGAGCTTGGCGCTGAGAGTAACTCGTAGATCGTGCCGGTGAACTTCGGGAAGTAAATGCCAAACGAGGCGTTCGACGTGCTCTCCGTCAGGATCAGCAACATGATTAGTCCAGGCACGATGAACGCGCCGTAGCTGACGCCGTCGATTTCAGCGATGCGCGAGCCGATCGCTGCGCCAAAGACGATGAAGTAGAGTGAGGTCGACAGCACCGGCGAGACAATGCTTTGGAGCAGCGTGCGGCCCCAGCGGGACATCTCAAAAAGGTAGATCGCGCGGACAGCTTCGAAGTTCATTTTGCGGTCCTCACGAGATCGACGAAAATATCTTCGAGCGAACTTTGAGTCGTGTTCAGATCCTTGAACGCGAGCCCGGCTGAGCGCATGTCGTTCAAAAGCGCGGTGATGCCGGTGCGTTCGCCCTGCGTATCGTAGGTGTAAATCAGCTCCTCGCCGTCGCTCGACAGGTTGAGGGCGTAAGCGTTCAGGCTTGCAGGTATGCTGTCGAGCTTGCTCTGCAATTGCAGCGTTAGTTTTTTCTTGCCAAGCTTGCGCATCAGCTCAACCTTGTCGTCGACGAGAATGATTTCGCCTCGAGCTATGACGCCGATGCGGTCGGCCATCTCTTCGGCTTCTTCGATGTAGTGCGTCGTCAAGATAATCGTTACGCCGGACTGACGGAGCGAACGAACGATATTCCACATGTCGCGACGAAGCTCGACATCGACGCCGGCGGTGGGCTCATCGAGAAAGAGAATGCGCGGTTCGTGAGCCAACGCCTTGGCGATCAGCAGGCGCCGCTTCATGCCGCCTGACAGTGTTATGATCTTGCTGTCGCGCTTGTCCCAAAGGGAGAGATCGCGAAGAACTTTCTCGATGTAGGGCGTGTTGGCGCGCAGTCCGAAGAGGCCGCGACTGAAGCTCACCGTCGCGATAACCGTCTCGAACATGTCGGTGGACAATTCTTGCGGCACAAGGCCGATCAGCGATCGTACGCGGCGATAATCGCGCGCGATGTCCATGCCGGCGATCCTGATTTCGCCCGACGTCGGATTGACGATGCCGCATATGATGCTGATCAACGTGGTCTTACCGGCGCCGTTGGGTCCGAGCAGCGCGAAGATTTCTCCCTCGCGGATGTCCAGGTTCACCGATCTCAGTGCTTCAAAGCCACCTTTGAACGTCTTTGACAAATTTTCAATGCGGATGATCGATTTCATTGATCAGCATTTCTCGGTGTTCGGCTGGGTGCTGGAGCGGCCTGACGCAAAGTTAACGCGGTATAGCGTGGTTGGATCAACGCGTCGATGCGGTACGCCGGCAATGGTATCTGACCGCAAAGGTTTGGAACCGCGAGACGGCTGGGGTTGTTAGGCGAATATGCAGACTACAGATTCAGGTGCGGCGAGACGGACTAACGCAGAAATAGCATTCGTGAAGCGCGTGCTCATCGTGGCGCTGATCGCAATCGTCATCACTGTCATGTGGCTGTTGTCGCATGTCGCGCTGTTGTTCTTTGGCGCGCTCCTTATCGCGATGACGTTGCGGGCGCTCGGCAGCCAGTTCGTGAAGCTGGGCGTCAGCGAAATGGTTGGCGTATTGCTCGCCACCCTGTTGATCGCCATTGTCATCACCGGATCGGTTACGTTGTTTGGCAGCGAGATCGCCGATCAGGCACAAATTCTCTTCGACCGGCTGAGGTCGAGCATCAAAAGCTTCGGTGATCGATTCGACATCACGTCGCTACGCGATTTGATGAAGGAGATCTCTCCCGCCTCCGACATCATGGGATTGATCCCGAGTTTTCTGTCGTGGAGCATTTCCATCGGCGGCGCGTTGGCTGCCCTTTTGTTCGTGCTTGTTGCAGGATTCTATCTGGCGTTGGATCCACGCTCGTATCGTGACGGCCTGATCAAGCTCGTTCCGCCTGCTTACCATGCCAACGCGATTGCGACGGTAGACGATATCGGCGAAGCGCTGCACCGGTGGATTGGCGGGCAGTTCATCGTGATGATCATTGTTGGTGTCGCGTCCGGCGTTGGCTTGTGGATTGTGGGTGTGCAATCTCCGTTGGCCTTGGGCCTATTGGCGGGGTTAGCTAACTTCGTGCCTTATGTCGGATCGATTGTCGCGGCGGCGATCACACTGGTCATCGCAGGAGCGCAGGGGTTCGAGTACGTCGCGTCGGCGGGTGTCGTCATGCTGATTGTGCAGCAGCTCGAGAGCAACGTTGCAACGCCGTTGATCATCGGGCGTGCCGTGTCAATCGCACCGGCAACGGGGCTATTTGCGATTGCGGCGATGGCGGTTCTGTTTGGACCGCTCGGTATACTTTTCGGATATCCATTGTCGATCGTGGCGGATATTGCGATCCGGCGACTCTATATTCGCGATACGTTGGATGAGCCGGTTGAGATCCTGGGGGACCAAGCCGAGAAGTCGTCAGATGCTGCGCGATAGTGCTGCGTTAGTTGCTGGCAGTGGATCCTTTTGCTTAGCCCAAGCGTTCTTTGCTGCATGCAGAGCATCATTTTTCATAACTCCAACTCGGGTTGGGGCAATCACTCGAAATCCGGGATCAAGGCGGCCTTAAAGCTCGCGGGCTTTGAGACAACGTTTTGCGATGCCGACGACAAGGTGCTCGCTCAGCCAGATCTGGGGCAAAAAATCGACCTCATCGTTGTCGCCGGCGGTGACGGTACCGTTGCAAAAATTGTCTCGCAACTCGTCGATCGCACAGTGCCGGTTGCCATTCTTCCGTTGGGGACGGCCAACAACATCGCACGGTCGGTCGGCGTGTTTGGCAATCCCGTTGATTTGGCCGAATGCTGGGATCTCGAGCACTGGCGTCCGTTGAACATCGGCGCGATCAAAGGTTCGTTTGGCAAAACACAGTTTGTCGAATCGTTTGGTATCGGGATTTTTCCGAAGCTGATCAAAAAAGGCGCCGCGTTCACTAGTCAAGGTGCGGAAGCTCTTAGCGACGGACGCAAGCTGTTGAGCAAACTTGTTGCCAAGGCTGATCCGATAAAGTTCAAGCCCTCGGATATCGAGGTCGCGCTCGATGCCGATCTGCTTGCGGTTGAAGTCACGAGCATTGCGTACATCGGGCCGGGGTTGCCGCTCGCGCCAAACGCGAAAGCCGGTGATGGGGTTTTGGAAGTTATTACGCTCGCTGCGCATCAGCGCGAGGACTTCATCAAGTGGCTCGCCAACTCGTGCGAAGGTCCAGCGCCCGTCACGGTTCAGCGGTGCGTCCGCGCAAGTCTGTCGTGGGAAAAACAGCCATACCGTATCGATGATGAAAGCTTCGATGCGACCAAAGAGATGATGACGGTGGGTATCGAGCTGAGCCCCAATCCGGTGAGGGTTTTGGTGCGCCCGGCGCTGCCCCATGTCGCATCCGTTTCTTATCGCGCGTTGGATGTCAAACATGCGGGGTGAGTTGCGAGATGAGGCGCCCGCGGAGCCGTTGTTAGAGCAAGAGCTCGTGGACATCGAGCGACTGGCGCTTTCGCTTGCCAATCTCGCTGGAGCGGAGATTCTAACGGCGCTCGGTGGTATGCACGCGGTGCGCTATAAAACGCTATCCGATGATGCCAACAGTACTTGGCGCGATCCGGTGTCGGAGATCGACGAGCAAGTTGAGAGGCTGATCCGCACACGACTTGCCGATGAGTTTCCCCGGCACGACGTCATCGGCGAAGAGATGGACGACCGGCCCGGACGGCACGGAGATTTTATTTGGGCGATCGATCCGATCGATGGGACCGCAAATTTCGTCAACGGGTTCCCGCTTTTTGCCGCGTCGATCGGCGTGCTTTATCGCGGCGAACCGATTGCCGGTGCTGTGTGGTGCTCAACGAGCCACAAGTTGCGTTCCGGCGTTTATCATGCGCGGCGTGGTGGGGCGCTGCATTTCAATTCGGAAGCTATCAAAACGCAGAATAATCCCAGTGTGCGCCGGTCACTTGCCGGCGTGCCAGCCACGCTGTCGGGAAAATTTCCGTGGGAGTCGCGCAAGACGGGGTCAGCCGCGATTGAGTGCGCGTTCACCGCTGCCGGACTCTTGCGAGTTGCGAAG
>JANOCZ010000419.1:0-7743 GCA_031412455.1 Hyphomicrobium sp.
GCCAATAGCGGAGTCGCCTGGGGCGCAAAAAAGGAAGGCTGCAAGACAATTCGTACGGGCTCGCTGAGCGACTTTAGATGGAAGCCAACGTCAGCCCGTTTGGCGAAGCACCCATGGAGTATCTTGGTTGACTGATGAAACGCGGGCATTCTCGTCGGTTCTCAGGCGGTAATTGGCAAGCAACAGATTCGTGTCGCCCGCCAACTCCACGTTGCCAAGGGCTATGTCGAGAGCGTCAGCCAAGCAATGTTCGACTACGACGTCTCCGGCATGCACGTCCTCACTCAATGGTTCAGCTACCGCAAAAAGAATGGCCGCCGCCCGATCATGGGGGACCGGCGTCCGCCCTCAACGTTGGCCGGCATCCGGCCCGACCACTGGCTCGCCGGACACACCAGTTGCGGCAAGAATGACCGCGACGGTTTCGTCGGGCATGTCCCATGCGGGGAAGTGGCCGCTGGGCTCGAACCAGTGCAAATCTGCCGATGGGAAAGCCGCTTTGGCACGCGCCGCCTAGCGGGGCAGGCAAAGCCGATCCTGCCTGCCCCATCCGATCACGACGCGACCGGTGGATTGCGCGGCTGGCCCGGTCTGCTCGGGGCCTCTGGCAAGATCGTCGACCAGCGCGTCGAAGGTTGTCGTGGTGCTGAGTCCCGTTAATTCGGTCGTCACGACATGCGGGTCGAGCGCCCATGGCCGCACCGACAATTGTGCCAGCAACGCCGTGCGCGTCACTGCATATCGGCTAAGCGTCGGCAGCAGCGGTCGCATCGCGCGCAGCAATCGTCCCGACAGCCCGATGGTAACCTTGAAAAAGGTACGTTCCCACCTGCGCCAGAAGCCTCCCGGATCAAGTGCGACCACGTTGCCGACGCCGCCGCGCCGTGCAAGTTCGAGGACAATTCGTGCGCCCATCGAGCTGCCGACAATGTCGACGCCCGTCAGTCCGTTGTCCGCGATATAGCGCTCGACGCTGCCGACCAGTCCGACGAACGTGCCGCTATCGCCTTCAACCGGCGTGGCACCATGTCCGGGAAGGTCGACAGCGATCACAGTGCGATGTGCGCTGAGCGCATCAAAGATCGTGCTCCACGATTGCCAAGTTCCGCCAAGGCCGTGAATGAGCAGCAGCTTCGGCCCTGTGCCGCGTTGAATATGGTGCATCGTACGCCTTCTTAGTTGCCGTAAACCCTAACCCACCAGATCGGCTTATGGGGCCATGACGACCCCGTCGCCGCCTATTATTGCGCGCGTGAGGGTTTCTCCGCGGCTCCGTGATGCGATCGACCGTCGGCGATGTTGGCGAAAAGGGCCAATCAGCACAGTTACTAACCGTTCAGTTCTACGCGCCCGACGGCACCATAAGTGGGCGCTTGCGAGGATGGCAATGTACCATGATCTTGCAACCACAGACCAAAGAGTGCCACCGAGCGAAATCGTTAGGTCGTTGCTAGCGGGCTCTAACAACGCTTCATCATCTCCTTTCGCCGATGAATACATTGTGGACGAGCCTGTTTATTGTTTAGACGCCGATGGCCCATCGCGATAACCGTCTCACGGAAGGTTCGGATTATTCCGGTCGAAGGCAAAAATCGCGGATTGCTGAACACATTGCGCATCGCGCGTGCCGACTGCAATCGACGTAGCTATACAGAAGCGGCCATCGGCCTAGCTGGCATAGTTTAGTGCTTGCCAAATGACGTCCGTTGTCGAAAGTGCAACGGTCATGCAACTTGCGCCGAGACACGCACCCGACCCGACGCAGACCGTCTAGATAGGCATGCGATGCCTGTGGAAAGTGGGAAAGTACAACTACTAAGCGGGGAGGCTCTGCGGAATAAATCCGACTTGCAACGGAGTATTCCTTGGCAGGCGGCATGCACTGAACTAGCGTCCGAATGAGATTCTATTTTCGGAGGGGGGGAAAATGCAGTCCTTGAAATTCGGCTTGGTGGCGGCGGCGATAGTCTGCACAATTTCAGCGACGGCTCAGGCCGCCGACTGTGCCCGGGTTATAGCCCTCGGCGAAACCTTGACCCACGATACCGCCGTGCTTTTCTCGAATAACGCTCTTAAAAATACGCTCGCTGCGCAAGGTCGCGTGGGGAAGGGGCCGGTGCGCAGGACCTGCAAAACAGTCTCGATGACGACGACGTGTCACTCCTCGCAGATGGCCTGCAAGGGCGCAACACCCAAGACCTGCTTAGGCGCTTGGCTGTGCCTCTGACCCCGCCGTTGGGCGCCTACTCATTGCGAAATTGACTTCTCAGCGATCGGTGATGCGGGTGAGATCGATGGGCCGCACCGACAGAAGCGCGTTGAGCAGTTCGAGTTGCCTGGAGAGAAAGGCGGCAAGCGGTGAGAACCCCTCATTATGGAGGCCGCAATAGATGCCCTTGCTGGTGCGGCGGCCACCGAGGGCCGCCGGAAAAATATGTTCCTGCGATCCGGCAGAATCGCCGCAAATGATCCAGGTTCTGGTCACGTAGTCCCCTCCGGCTGGGCGAACGGCTGGTTGACCAATCCGACTATCAGACCGTGCGCGAACAATTTTTGTGGCGTCGGCATCTTCAGCGATTTCTGAACTGAGCGCGACAATACCGCCATCTCTATCAAGCAGATCACGATGCAAAGCATCGACTTGCCCTGAGTGAAGTCAAAGCCGACGCTATCAGCGGTCCACTGCCAGCGTCCTTGATAACCGTTCAGGAATGCGCATTCGAGGTCAGCCCAGAAACCAATCGGCATGCTGCCGATTGGCGGAGAGCACACCAGTCCCGTGCGCGGCCCGACGCGTTAAGGCGTCGTGTTGATGACAAATTTGTCGAACCCCGCACCGCCGGTTTGTCGTTGCCCACGCCTCCGCATAAGATGTCGTTGGCCCCCGATCCGTTCATTCAGCCCGTTGGCGCCCGGCTGTCGTCAGCCTGTAGAATTTTCGGGTTTTGCTTCTGCCCATTTATGGTGGGCTATTCGGCAGCTATCAGCACGGGAACACTCGAATCTGCGTCGCGTTGCTGTGGACGGTTTTGCGAGGCGTAGCGCGAGGAGGCGCGCACCACGCGGTTACGACCGTTCTGCTTGGCTTCATATAGGGCAGCATCTGCATCAGCTAATATTTCGCGCGCGGTCGTAGAGTGCTCGGCGAAAGCGGCTACGCCCAGAGACGCGGACACCGAAGCACCATTTGGCTCGCTTAGGCCCGCAACAAAATCGCGGATGCTCTCGGCTTTGACACAAGCCATATCCAAATCGCAATCGGGCAGCAGGACTATGAGTTCTTCCCCTCCATATCTGCATGCCACATCGGTTGCTCGCAGTTTGCCTATAAGGCCTGCCCCGCAATCGCGTAGAACCGCATCTCCCTTAGCATGGCCGAACTGGTCATTGAGGCGCTTAAAATGATCTAGGTCAATCATAATGACCGAGAATTCGCGCTTCTCACGCTCGGCGAGCCGAACGAAGCGCTCCATTGTATCTTCCATGTAGCGCCGATTGTACAGGCCGGTCAGCGGATCTCGGAGCGCCTGGCTCCGAAGCTGTTCGCGCAGCTGGATGCTTGACAGTGCCAGCGACATGCCGTCGGCGATTGCCGCGCCTATGCCGCGAACGATCTGTAGGCGCGTTTCCGCGTCGTCACCACGCGCGAAAATCTGCAACATGCCCAAAATCTCGCCGCGTGCCGTCATTGGCAGCTCTAGCACGTGGTAGTCGCTTGAATGGTGCTCGCAGCACAACTTGTGTGAGTGAGGTCGATTGACGTGCGGCTTTCCGCGCTTGAGCGCCCAACACTGGCTGAGCGTCACGCTCTCGGGTATGGCCGCGTCCCAAAGACTGTTTGGCGACGACGACCACGACGCTGAGAGCACAAGTCTATCGCGCGAATTGTTGAAGACGTAAAGGGCACCGCCGAAGCCCGGCATCAGATCAATAGCGGTAGCGGTGAGAACGGCATTCGCGTCACCAAAGTCTGTAGCGCTCTGCAACATGTCCGCCATATCGAACAATCGCATCACCTGTTCGCGAGAAGAGTCTGCAGACATGACTGCCTGCGCGCGCGCGTTAGACTCGCGCTGGATGCCGCGAGCCGCACGCCGGAATGCGTAAGCGCAAATGAACCCCGTGACTATCTGCAGTGCGAGCACCGTCGAAGTCATGATCGCAATGCTGTTGTTTACCGCAGTATAGCTCGACTCGAAGTCGGCGATGCGGGCATACATCGATGCGACGATGTCCGCGAGAACCGGCGCGACCACATGCTGGAGGTACGTTTGCTTGGCGCCGTCGAAATCTGCACGTTGGATCAGAGTCCAAGTATCAGACCATGCACTTTTCAGTTGGGCCACGAGCTCGCTGGTGTCGAGGGCCTGCCCGTTTCTATACGTGTTCAGAGGAAAATGGTCAGGTCCGTGTTTGGCCAAGCGTTCTTTGGCTCGGAAATAGTCTTCCGAGGTGGCGCCTTTTTGTGTCAGTTCGGCCAAGCCATGGACGACGGCGGCGTCCACTTCCATCAGCGCCTGGCGCGCCCGGCGCATCTCGCGTGCGTCCTCAGTGATTGCCACAAGCTCGTGCTGCTTGCGTTCGGCGTAGATAAAGCTGCCCACGGTGCCAACGGTCAACGCAGCGACGAGCCAAACGAGAATGAACGATGTGTTTACCCGCTCTTTGGTTTGCAGAAGCCAAGCGTGCAGCGGCGGGACACTCGTCATGTTGCAGAGATCCGTCTAGTTTTAAAGACGGCATTAGGGTCATGACTGAGTTGAGATTTAGTAAATTGATAGTCCAGCGGCATTACAAAACATCCACTGTGTTTAATCTCAATTAGACGAAACGTATTTCAACCTATGACAGCGCCGACAACGGAATTGCTTGCCGTCGCAAGCGCAGAAAACGTATAGTTGTTTACACTACTTATCTGCGAGGCCGAAAACGACGACCGCGCCGCCCTGTCGAAAGCCCCATATCTGACGGCCACCCGCCGCCACAGCGATGTATTGTTTGCCGTCAAGCTCATAGCTCACAGGCGGGGCATTGACGCCCGCGCCGCAATTAAAACTCCACAACTTTACGCCGCGTCGCGTCGAAGGCTGAAAAGTTGCCGCTGCCCTCTCCAGTGAAAACAAGTCCGTCGGCCGTCGCCAAATGCGCACCAAAGGGGATGTCCGCCGACCGCTCTATATTCTCCGGCGGATAAGGACGCACCAACTCGAACGCCGCTTCCGGCGTACCGTGCATCAACGTCTTGAAATCCTCCGGTCGTGAAAACAGCACTGGCGTGCGCTTGTGGTTGATCGGAAGCACGGTTGTCCGCTATCATCCCACGCGACTAGTTCAGCATCGATGATCGCATGCCGTTGGGAAAGCGACTTCAGCGGTAGAAGCATTTAAGTGGCCGCTGAACTGGCATGTCGCCCTAATGGTCCCTACCCATTTGGGTCTAGCCCTACCCAAGAGAGATATCCAACTGACCAAATGGGTGTTGCGGGTTTGCGGCTTGAGTGGCTTTCAAACGACACATTTAACCCCGTGCGCCAACACTAAAAATAAGGGGTGTTACGATCGTGAGAAAAAAAGCCAATGCCAGAGTACCCTAATAAGATGCGTCGTCCAGCCCCAGCGGCTTGGCGCGTTGAAATCGCCCTTGGTTTTTTCATCGCCTTAGCCATCTCAGCGTTCGGCATTTATTTACTTTGACGCTCGCCGCGAAGAACCTCAAGGCTGTACGCGCATCACTTGCCGCGATCTGCCCCTAACTAATCGCTGGGATCAACACAATCGTAGACGTCCGTCCTCAAAGCGCCGAGAGAATTAAGCGGCCACGGGTCGCGATTGCCGACAAGAGCCCGCTTGTGCGCCAGGGTCTCAAGGACATTCTTGAACAGGATCGACACTTCGACCTTGTCGGGGTTGTCGAGCGAGGTGACGAGTTTCTCAAACTTGTGACGGAACGGCCAGTAGACGTTGGGATAGTCGGGTGGTCGCTCTCGGATATGACGGGTGGAGAAGTGCTTTCTGAACTCAAGAACCGCCGGTCGAAGACGCGCGTGATCATCTATACTGGAGAAACAAGCGCCCGCGTGTTAAGGCAGGCAATTCGGCTCGGCGCACGGGCCTTCGTAGCGAAACGGGACGAATTAGCGAAACTGCTTATTACGATTGCGACAGTCGCTCAGGGCCGCCTTTCATTGCCGCACATCGATGTGCAAGCATCGAGCAAGCTGGACGACATCACTGCACGCGAACGCGAACTTTTGGCTGCGCTTGCCAGCGGTTTGACGAACTTGCAGCTCGCCTCCCGCTTCGGCATCTCGCACAACACGGTCAAATTTCACCTCAGGAATCTCTATGACAAGCTTGGCGTCAGCAATCGAGCAATGGCCATCACGGTCCTGTTCTCGGAACGCGGAGACAAGAAATGAACGCCAGTCAGCGATATCATACGCGTCGCGCTGTAACGTGTGCGTGCTGGAAGCCACTCCGGGAGAACCATCCTATGATGATCCCGGGTGGCACGATCGCGGATGTCATCGCCATTGCCGGCGCGGGTCTCGACGTCATAACGTTACCCCGCTGATAGCCGGGGGTAATTTTTTGCCGTACCTATTTATTCCCTGCAACCGAAAGAAGTTTGGGCTGTAACGTTTGAATTCAATTGTGGCAACGTACTGCAATGTAAAGAAGGGTTGTCGCAATGAGCAGCTTTCCCGAAGTCCTGACCGATCGCTTTCGCCGCTTCCAGCACCGGCATTTCGCGCCGAACGCCGATCATTACGAGGAGCTGGCGACGTTCGGGCAGAACCCGGACACGATGGTCATTTCGTGTTGCGATAGCCGCGTCGATCCCGAAACGATCTTCAGCGCTATGCCGGGTGAGCTGTTTGTTGTCCGTAACGTCGCCAATCTCGTGCCCCCTTACGAGACCGGCGGCAAATTTCACGGCGTCAGCACGGCAATCGAGTTCGCGGTGCTGAATCTGCGCGTCAAAAATCTGATCGTCATGGGACACTCGGGCTGCGGCGGGGTCAAAGCTGCGCTCGACCAATCGGCTGCCATTCAAACGGAAGCGAAATTCATTTCCCGCTGGATGTCGATGCTGGATGACGCGCGGCTATCCGTGCTCGCCTCGCATCAAATGCGGCCGCAGGCTGAAATACAGACGGCGCTAGAGCTGGAAGCGGTTAAGCACGCCATCAAGAATCTTCGCACGTTCCCATTTATTCGGGACGTTGAAGAAAAGGGACATCTATCGCTGCACGGCGCGCATTTCGACATCAAGACCGGAACGCTGTCGGTGCTCAACCATTCGCGCGGCGTCTTCTATCCATTGTAGCTAGCTGCCCACGACGCAGCACTTGCAAAGCTGTTCCGACCCGCCAGCCGGGCTGATGAAGCCGGAGGTCGGCGGATAACCCGAGGGTACCCGATCCTAGCGCCGACATATATCTTGCCATGTACCTCGATATCGGCGTGCGAAATGCCTAGTTGCAGGAATTCCTGCCACGGTGAACAGCACCGCCTGGAGTGTAAGCGGCAGGAACGCCCGAAAATTACGTCCACCGAAATTCTTCCAGCGAAACAATACACGACTCGCCTTCGCCAAAAGGCCGAGCGTACTGCTTGTATCGTCGAGACAAATAAGGTCAGCTGGTGCTGCAGAATCGGGCGTGACTCGCCCCTTGCAAGCCGCGCTTCAGGCCGTGAGTCTCCGCTGTTCCGCTGCGCTCCACAGCTCGGTTCTCCGAG
>JANOCZ010000420.1:0-12038 GCA_031412455.1 Hyphomicrobium sp.
GCCGGCGACGCCGCATAAATGTACCGAGGCTGACCAACGTGCTTTCTCGCCGCGACATTCTGAAAGCGATTACTGCGCTGGGTTTGGGCACCACTGCGTTTGGCGGCTATGCCGTAGCTGAAACATTTCGCCAGTCCGTCACGCGCTACGCATTCACGCCGCCCGGTTGGACGCCCGGCTTGAAGCTGCGCCTCGCCGTGCTGGCCGATCTCCATGCCTGCGACCCGTGGATGTCGGCTGAGCGCATCGAAGAAATTGTCGACCAGACCAACGCGCTGGGCGCCGACGCGATTTTGCTGCTCGGCGACTACGTCGTCAGTCATCGCATGGGACGATTTTCAAAGCCGGTCACGACCGGGCAATGGGCAACGCCGCTCAGCCACCTTAAAGCGCCGCTCGGCGTGCACGCGGTTTTAGGCAACCACGATTGGTGGGACGAGCGCATTGTCCAGACCCGCCGCGCTGGTCCAACGCGAGCAGGGCGCGCACTCGAAGCCGTTGGCATTCCGGTCTACGAGAACAAGGCGATCCGCCTGATCAAAGATGGCAAACCGTTTTGGCTCGCGGGTCTCGGCGATCAATGGGCGTTCTGGCCCAAGCGCGAAGACTACGACGACTTCAAGCGCACGGGTAAGAAGGGCTACACCGGTGTCGATGATTTGCCAGCGACGTTGGCGCAAGTCAGCGATGATGCGCCGGTGATCTTGATGGCGCACGAACCCGACATTTTTCCAAACGTCCCGGCGCGCGTCGCGTTGACGCTGTCCGGACACACCCACGGCGGTCAGGTCCGCGTGTTGGGCTATGCGCCAATCGTCCCCTCGCTTTACAACAGCCGCTACGTCTACGGCCACGTCGTCGAGGACAATCGCAACTTGATCGTGTCGGGCGGTCTTGGCGTTTCAGGCTTGCCGATCCGCTTCGGCTCACCACCCGAGATCGTCGTCGTCGATTTGGGCGAGCGGGGCGTGTCGTGAGCAGCTGGCCAGACCTTTCAGGCCGGATCATGCGCGACGAGGCGTCCGGTCCCCGTCACGTACTGCCGGTTCGGGTGTACTTCGAAGACACCGATGCGGGCGGCGTCGTCTACCACGCGTCCTACATTCGTTTCTGCGAACGCGGCCGTACCGATTTCCTCCGCCTGCTTGGTGTCGATGCGCGCGGCATGATCGATGGCTCAGACAACCGAGAACCGGCCGCCTTCGTCGTTCGCCGCATGGTGTGCGATTTCCTCCGCCCCGGCCGTATGGATGACCTGCTCGAGGTCGAGACGCGCGTGAAGGACCTCGGCGGCGCGAGCGTCACGCTGTTGCAGTCGGTCTCAACGGGTGGCCGACGCATCTTCGAAGCCGAAGTAACAGTGGTGCTGATATCGATGGCCGGCAAGCCGCTGAGGCTCCCAGACGCCATCCGCCAAGCGTTTCTGGCGCATGAGGACATTTCCGCGGCAAAACCGTGACATCCCATTTCCAGTGGATAAAGGCTCCGTGTGACGCTAGGGAACGCGCAGCCAAGCCGCTGTTTTGTCATATTGGCCAGCCAAAAGCTCAAGTGCAGCACAGCGCGCGGACGGGCGTGCACGAAGGGGAAAGTCCTGGAGCGACCGAATCCGGCTATCAGCGCGCGCAGTCCGTCGGCACACAGCCGCGGGTCCGCCGCGTTGTTGTGCAATGCGTGCGCGCACAATGTCGATCAGCCTAACCCACAGCCGGATGCCGGCGTTGCACGGATAATCAAATGAACCCCGCAGACGTTGCTCAAAGTGTCGTGGCCCCGGTTGGCAGCGGCGCACCGTCGTTCGCCGAATTGTTTTTGCAGGCGTCGTTAGTTGTTCAGCTGGTGATGATCGGACTGGGCGCAGCGTCGGTCTGGTCGTGGGCAATCATCGTCGAAAAATTATTCGCCTTCCGCAAAGCCCGCATCGAGAGCGACAAATTCGAGCAACTGTTCTGGTCCGGCCAATCGTTAGATGAACTTTATGCGGGCCTGTCGCGCGGCAAGACGATCACGATGTCGGCGCTGTTCGTCTCGGCGATGCGCGAATGGAAACGCTCGGTCGAGGGCAACATCCGCGCGCTGGGCGGCATCCAGCTGCGCGTTGAAAAGGTCATGGACGTCACCATCAGCCGCGAAATGGAACGCCTCGACCGCCGCCTGTTGTTTCTGGCGACCGTCGGCTCAACTGCCCCGTTCGTCGGCCTGTTCGGCACGGTCTGGGGCATCATGACGTCGTTCCAGGCGATCGCCGTCTCCAAGAACACCAATCTCGCGGTCGTCGCACCCGGCATTGCCGAAGCGCTGTTTGCGACCGCGTTGGGCCTGATGGCGGCCATCCCAGCCGTCGTCTTCTACAATAAGTTTTCCGCTGATTCCTCCGCCATTTCTCAGCGTCTCTACGCCTTTTCCGACGAATTCGCCGCGATCGTCTCGCGCCAGATCGACGTGAGGAACTGAGCCCATGGGCGCCAGCTTAAAGTCGGGTGGGGGCGGCGGTGGACGCCGTCGTCGCGGTCGTCACGCACCAATGAGCGAGATCAACGTCACGCCGATGGTGGACGTGATGCTCGTGCTCCTGATCATCTTCATGGTCGCCGCGCCGCTATTGCAAACCGGTGTCCAGGTCGAGCTCCCCGAAGCCAAGGGCACGCAACTGCCGCAGCCGAAGACCGATCCGCTCGCCGTCACCGTCAAATTGAACGGCGATGCCTACATCGGTGAGACGCAGATACCACTCGAAGAAATCGCCCCGAAGCTAAAGGCCATCGCCAAGAACGGCTATGACGAGCCGATCTACGTGCGCGGCGACAAGGGCGTCCCCTACGGCATCGTCATGAAGATTATGAGCCGCATCAACGCCAGCGGCTTCAAGAAGCTGTCGTTCGTGCTCGACGAGGAAAAGGGAGGCTGACGGCGTGCCGTTGGGGCTCCTCGCATCGCTGTTGTGCCACGGGACCCTTTTACTCTGGGCCTTCTGGTCGATGCATGCCGTCAAGCAATTCGACATTCCAGATACGCCGTCGATTTCAGCCGCGATCGTCACACCGTCCGAATTTCTGCGCCTGAAGCAGGGCAGCGAGGACGCCAAGAAACTTGAGACCAAGGCGAACGACAAACCGACCCCCGACGACAGCAAAAACGATACGAAGAAGCCCGAGAACGCGTCACCGCCGCCTCCCCCGGCGCCCGAGGTTGCAGCCGTTGAGCCGCCCAAGCCACCAGAGCCACCACCTGAGCCGCCGAAAGTCGAGCCGGTGAAGCCGCCCGAGCCCGACCCGATCGCTAAGAAAATCGACGAACCGCCACCGCCGCCAGAACCAGCTCCCGGACCCACACCGGAAGAGCAGAAGTTGCTCGAGCAAAAAATAGAAGAGCAGCGTAAGGCCGACGAAGCCAAGAAGCTCGAGGAAGAAGCCGCGAAAAAAGCCGAGGAAGAAGCGCGCAAAAAGAAGCTGGCCGAAGAGGCGAAGAAGAAGAAACTCGCTGAGGCCAAGCGCAAGGCTGACGAAGCCAAGAAGTTCAATGACAAGAAAATCAGCGACCTCTTGAACAAGATTCCCGATGACGCGGAGAAGCAGTCGGCGCTCCTCGACAAGGATCCGCGCAAGAAGGGCCAGCAAGCCGCAGGCTCAAGCCAGGTCGCGACCGCAGCCGGCAAAGAAGCCGGCACAGCGACCGGCAGTGACACCGTGCTGTCCGCGCGCGAGCAGGATCTACTCAAAGGGCAGATCGAGCAGCAGCTCGCCCGCTGCTCGAAAATGCCGGGCGGCGGCGGCGGTATCGATACGCCCGTCGTGTGGGTCGAATGGAAAGTGCGGCAAGATGGGTCGCTCGACGGCGAGCCGGTTGTCCTAGAACCCCAAAATACGCCACTGTTCAAAATCGCCGCTGAGGCGTCGGTGAATGCGGTCCGCAACTGCCCGCTGAGCCTGCCACCGGAACAGTACGCGACGTGGAGCAAGATCACGTGGTTATTCAATTGGCCGAAGATCTTGGGCCTTCGCTAGATGGCCACGATCGTGTGATTGGCCTTTGAGCGGTTGCAACGGTGTTGAATTTATGGACCAGCCAAGCATGACACGATTGAGCGTCTTAACTCGAAGTTTTCAGTTCGCGGCTTCGCTCGCTCTGGGGCTCGCACTCGTGATTGGCGATAGCTCAGCCCAAGACCGCCCCGATGACAGTTATCGCGGCCCATCGACGGGCGGCGGGTTTGCCGGCCAACTCGGCATCCCGCAACCGCGCCCCGACGCCGGCGCGCCCGCAGCAGCTCCGACCGCCCCGCCAACTGGCGCCGCACCAGGCGGTGGTGGACTGACCGGCGCGCAAGGCACCGGCACAATCGCGCCGATCCCCGTCGCTATTCCAGTCTTCCTCGGTGACGACCCGCAACTCGCCAGCGATGTTGCAAATGTCGTCCAAGCCGACCTCGAACGCTCAGGTCTGTTCCAGCCGCTCGATCGCGCGTCGTTCCTCGAACAAATCCGCGACGTCAATTCGGCCCCGCGTTTCCCCGACTGGCGCAGCATCCGCGCTGACGCCCTCGTTGTCGGCCGCGTCGGCAAAGGTGCTGACGGTAAGGTGTCCGCTGAATTCCGCCTGTGGGATGTCGCGAGCGGCAAACAGCTCTCGGGCCAACGCTTCAACACGGCGGGCCAAAACTGGCGCCGCGTCGGCCACCTGATCGCTGATCAAGTTTATGAGCGCTTGACCGGCGAGAAGGGCTACTTCGACACGCACGTCGTCTACATCGATGAGACCGGCTCGAAGGAAAAACGCATTAAGCGCTTGGCCATCATGGATCAGGATGGCGCCAACGTACGCCTGCTCAGCAAAGGCGACGAGCTCGTATTGACGCCGCGCTTCTCCCCGACGCAGCAAGAAATTGCCTACATGTCCTACACGCGCGACCAGCCCAAGGTTTTTATCATGAACCTCTCGACCGGGCAGCGTGAACTTGTCGGTGACTTCCCCAATATGACCTTCGCGCCGCGGTTTTCGCCCGATGGACAGCGCGTCGTCATGAGCCTGGGCACGCCCGATGGCGAAAGCAGCATCTACGAAATGGATCTGCGCTCGCGCCAATCGCGGCGTCTGACGGAGTCGGGCGGCATCGATACGGGCCCAAGCTATTCGCCCGACGGCAAACAGATCGTCTTCGAAAGCGATCGTGAAGGGTCCCAGCAACTCTATGTCATGAATGCCGACGGCTCGGGCGTCCGCCGTCTCTCGGGCGTCGATGGCCGGTACTCGACGCCGGTGTGGTCGCCACGCGGCGACTACATCGCGTTTACGAAACAAGCCGCCGGCCGCTTCCTGATTGGCGTCATGCGTCCTGATGGAACGGGCGAGCGGGTTTTGACTGAGGGCTTCCACAACGAGGGGCCGACCTGGGCACCGAATGGCCGCGTCCTCATGTTCTTCCGCGAATCGCAAGGCGCCAATGCCGGACCGAAGTTATTCTCCGTCGATTTGACCGGCGCCAACGAACGGCAAGTCGCCACGCCATCGTTCGGGTCTGATCCTGCCTGGTCGCCTTTGCTCAATTAACGCGCCTTTAACGCCTTCGTGCGTCGTCGGCTGACGAAGCCGCGCGGACAGTGCTGAAGGCCTTGCAAAACAAGCGTTTGGACCCCGACTCGCGAGACGCTTGCAGAGCTTTCAGTAGCTCCCACGTGTCGTTGTATTTCCGCATCTATGAGGCTGGAAAACTTCCATTTATCGCGTCCGACCTTGATAGAAAGTGAGTCAGTCGGTACCCCAGAGTACGGCTTCGGCCGGAATCGTATCAGGAGATATGACCATGCAGGGTGTTAAGGGGCTGATACTACTGTCAGCAGTTGTCGCGGCTGTGGCGCTTGGCGCTTGCCGTCGCGAGGAAGCAGCTCCTTTGAAACTCGGCGGTCCTACCGCAAGCGACCACGTTGCTCGTTAAGTCACGAGTAGCTTGGAAACTCAATGGAGACTTAAAATGAAGAACGCAATCGTTATCGCTGCTGTTGTTGCTGCTATCGCTCTCGGCGCTTGCCGTCGCGAAGAAGCTGCGCCTTTGAAGCTCGGCGGCCCAGCCGCTAACGCTGAAGTTGCTCGCTAATATCGAGCAAGTTCACGTCAAAGGAGACGAAGAATGAAGCATGCACTCGTGGTCGTAGCCGTTATCGCTGCTGTTGCTCTCGGCGCTTGCCGTCGCGAAGTTGAACATGTGCCGATGAAGCTTGGCGCGGATGCTCCTGCAGTTCAAGTCGCTCACTAGAGCGAGGGGTTCTATTGGTTCATTCGGGTTCGACGAAACAAGACCGAGTTGCTGGCGTCACGTGCGCCACCATCTCGGTCTTGAACTTTTTCAAGTGATCGCTGTGCGGGTTATCCCGCCGTTCTTGGTCGGTTATCCTCGAGTTATCCGCCCGTTATCCCAAGAATTATCTGTTATGCGGCGCGTGGGATGGCCGAATCGGCTGAAGGCGCGGATATAATCTGCTCCAGACAGGTGCCGCTTATCAAACGGCCATATTTTCGGCGAATGATAAAATTAGACGAAGCTCAACTTACGGTCTCGTCGGCAGTCGATGCGCGCCAATCCGAGCGCTGTCCCCGCCGTTGAAACAGGCCGCTGAAAAGGGAAAGTAAATATGCTGGCCACTATCGCGGGACGCCGTCGGCTGAGCATGATCGCCGTGACCGCTTTGGCGCTGTCGCTGGGCGCTTGCGCCGCCAACAAAGAATTGCAGCCCGATGGCGCGCTGAATGGGAGCGGCAGCAAGTATGGCACTGCAACGCCTGGCTCGCAGCGCGACTTCACGCAGAACGTCGGCGACATCGTCTATTTCTCGACCGATCAGACCGACCTGACGCCGGAAGGCACGCAGATTCTGGCTAAACAGGCGCAGTGGCTGCAGCAATATCCGCAGTTCACGATCACCATCGAAGGCCATGCCGACGAACGCGGCACCCGCGAGTACAACATCGCGCTGGGCGCCAAGCGTGCGACCTCGGTGCGCAATTATCTGTCGTCGAACGGCATCAACGCCAGCCGCGTCCGCACGATTTCCTACGGCAAGGAGCGTCCGGTCGCCGTCTGCAACGACATCTCGTGCTGGTCGCAGAACCGGCGCGCGCAGACCGTGCTGAACACCGGTGGCCAAGTCAGCCAGCGCTAGCGGAATCAAGTCAGCCAGCGCTAGCGAAATCAGGTCAGTCAGCGCTTACGGCACGTCCGGTTTGAGCTAGCGCTCGATGAGTGAGCGGCTCAATGGTCGTTATTGCGGCTCACAATTGGCTAAGTTCGGCCCCAATACAGGTTGAACATAATCCCTGAGCGGAGCGGGTCCGCGGGATGCGGCCAAAATGTATGTGTTCGAGCGTTCGTTTTCCAACCGCATGTTTGCCTGGACGAGGCTGATGGCTTTCGCAGGCCTGATCGCAGCCGCGATTGCGCTGCCGCCCGATTGCCGCGCCGGCTCGCCCGAAGTGTCCCCCGACGAAATGTTGACCGATGGCCTCGATGCTTTGTCCGAGGGGCAGCACGACTTGGCGACCAAACTTTTCGAACAAGTCATCCTGGGCTTTCCCGGCACCGACCAATCGCTTCGCGCCGAGCGCGAGTTGGGCGCTCTCAATGCATCGGCCAAGCCGGCCCACGCTACGAGTACCCCGCAACGTGACACCCGCGATGTGAACGGTCCCCTGCGTTTGAAGTTCGCCACCGATGCGGGCGATCGCGTTTTCTTCGCGGAGAATAGCGCGGCGATCGGCAGCCGCGCGCGGGCCTTGATTGAGAACCAGGCGCGCAGGCTCACGGCGCGACCGGATGTGCACGTCACGGTCATCGGCCGCTCCGACGACGGCGGCCCAAAAGAAGCGGCGCTTGAGCTTTCGAGCCAAAGGGCGGCGGCGGTGCGCGATAAACTGATCGCGAGTGGCGTCCCAGCCGGCCGCGTCAAAGCCGAAGGCCGCGGTACCGACGACGCCATTGCAACCTGCGAGTTGCCGATCTGCAAGGCGCAAAATAGGCACGCGGAAACGTCGCTGGATGTACCGGTGCCGGTCCGCGACAAATTAGGTGACACCTCGGACGCCGGGCGCCTAACTCGCGGCCGTAACGCCATGGACCGCAACGCGATGGACACAGCGGGCGCGACTGTCTCCCGTTGACAAGCGATGTTGATCGCCGGAAGTTTTGGCCCTCCCTATCGATGCACACGGCGAGAGCTGTTAAAGACATGACGGACGTACGCGATATGCAAACTGAGCGGGGCAATAGAATCGTGAAGCAGCAAACTTCGACACCGAATCCGGTACAGCGAGCCTTCGCTCGATTGAGCCGCGTGCGCGTCATCGTGAGCGTTGCCCTGCTGGCAGTCGCAGCGATCGCCGCCGCGTCAATCGTCGGGGCGCGGCCAGCCGATGCCCAAATCGCCGATCCAGCAAAGTCGGCGCCGAAAGCTGCGGCCAAGACACCGGCGGCACCAGTCGCTGCGGCAACGCCGGGTGACTCAGGCCTGAAGGCGCGCGTCGAAAGTCTCGAAGAGCAACTCGTCGATATGCAGGTTGTGGTCGGCACGCTCGAGAGCATGTCGAAATCGGGCTCAGCGTCATCCCAGCCTGCGTTCCGCGCAACGTCATCGGGCGGCGCCGATGCAGGTCGCGTCGAAGCGCTGGACGCGCAAGTCAAGAGCCTAACGTCTCAGGTGCAACAGTTGACCGAGCAAGTCCGCAGCATGGGTGGCGTCCCGCGCCGCTCCGACGCGGCAGCTGCAGCGAGCGTTGCGGCCGCACCTGCAGCCAGCCCGCCGACCTCGACAAGTTCGGCCGCCTTCGGATCGACGACGGTTTCACCGGACGGCGATGCGATCGGCGGATTGATCGGTGCCGACAGCGGTCCAGTGCCCGGCACAGGCGCGTTGGGCGCAACGCCAGCGCCCGTCGCGACGGCAGCACTGCCGCCTGCAAGCGAAGGCGGCGATCCCAAACAGCAATACGAAACCGCTTATGGCTACTTGCTCCAGCGTGACTACGGAGCAGCCGAAACGGCGTTCGACGACTTCTTGAAAAAATACCCAACCGACAGCTTGGCTGGAAACGCGCAATATTGGCTGGGCGAATCGCACTTCGTTCGCGGTCAGTACAAGGCCGCCGCCAGCGCGTTCCTTAAAGGCTACCAGACCTACGCCCAAGGCGCGAAAGCCCCCGACAGCTTGTTGAAACTCGCGATGTCGCTGGATCGACTCGGCCAAAAAGAAGCGGCATGCTCGTCGTTCTCGGAGTTGAATACCAAGTTTCCGAACGCGGGACAGAACGTCAAGGCGCGCGCTCAGTCAGAACGCCAGCGCGTTGGTTGCACCTAGAGGCTTGCCGTGCGCGCAGATGGCGAACCTCCAATCGGCGTTGAAGAAGCGGAGAAAGCTCTAGCCCGGCTCGCCCATTTTGATCGCGTGCTGCTCGCCGTCTCAGGCGGGCCCGACAGCTTAGCGCTGCTCTATCTCGTTGCCGAGTGGCGCGACCGTCGATTGCAATCGACACCACAAATCGCAGACTCACATGTGAGCGTCGCGACGGTCGATCATGGCCTGCGTCCGGAGGCCGCCAACGAGGCGCTGATGGTCGCCCAGCATTGCGCGCATCTAGGCTTGCCGCATGTCACCTTGCACTGGCAGGGCGACAAGCCTGCCCGCGGCGTAATGAATGCTGCCCGCACGGCGCGTTACGCACTGCTCGAGGCGGAACTGCAAAACGCGCCGCCCCAATCTAGCGCGACGACGACCGGAGCGGCGGCGATTGTCACGGCCCATCATCAAGACGATCAGGCGGAAACAGTTTTCATGCGGCTCGCGCGCGGCGGCGGCGTTGAAGCGTTAGCGGCAATGTCGGCTGATCGCGCGCTGAGTAAGAACGCAAACGTTCGCCTTGTCCGCCCGCTTCTCGAGTTTCCAAAATCTCGATTGATTGCCACCCTTCATGCCCGCGATGTTTCCTCGAGCGCTGATCCAACGAATGACGACGAGACCTATGAGCGTACCCGCGTTCGAGCCCAGCTCCGAGCAGCGCAACTTGACGCGGCGGCTTTGGCGCGGACCGCACGGCGCATGCAGCAAGCCAACGAGGCGCTGACCTACGCAGCGGAAAAATTCCGCGATACTCTGAACCTCGATCTCAATCGCGGGGTCTACGCTTCCCTCAATCGCGCCGCGTTCGCTCACGGCCCAGTAGCGCTCCGCCAACGCGTCTTGGCGGAGTTGATTGCGATGTTCGGTGGCGCAACTGCTGCCCCCGATGTGTCCGAGATCGAGGCAGCAACCGCTCGACTGACGTCGCCTTCGTCGCCCACGGCATTGACGCTTGGCGGCACGATCATTTCGACCACAAACACGGCACTCAGGGTCTGGCGCGAGCCGGGACGGATTTCGTCCAGCAACATCACTTTGACTGATAACGAGACGCGGATCTGGGATGACCGTTTTTGGGTAGGTATTTCGGACCCGCTCGGCCGCCCTGTCGAGGTTCGGGCGTTGGGCGGCAACGCCTATGAAACGATCGCAGCCGAAATTCCCGAGCATATGCGGCTCCCGGCGGCCGCGGCCCACGGAGTGCCTGCGTTCTACATGTCGCAGCGATTGGTTGCCGTCCCTCAACTGGACTACGATGTTAAAGTATTATTGGGTTTTTCAGGCACCAAACTTACGTGTGAACCGTCGTGCCGGCCACGCCCGTAATTAGAAGTGCTCGCGGAGCGGCACACGCATTGCAAGCCACTGCAAACATTGGCTGGGATCGACTGGCAATAACTGTAGGCCACATAGATTCAGGTGACCGCAAGCCGGTTGCGTCTTCATTAAAAGGGTAAACTTGTGCTCCAAGGACGGGGCTCTTATGTTACCCTAAATAGCGACAGTTCGACGACGGCGGTCAGGCCCGCAAATATTGGCGCGCGGCCGGTTGGCGGCTTTAGGAAACAAGATGAATCCCAACTATCAAAAACTCGCCATTTGGGCAGCTCTGTTCGTTTTGCTGCTCGCCCTCTACAACTTGGTGAGCAATCCAGCCCAGCAGCGACGCGGCACGGAAATCCAGTATTCGGAGTTCCTCGAAGCCGTTGACAAGGGGCAGGTCAGCGAAGCAGTTCTCGCCGGCAATCGCATTTCGGGCACGATGCGCGATACCTCGGTCGCCAATGGTACATTCTCGACCTATGCGCCGGAAGATCCAGGCCTCGTCGCCAAACTTCGTGAAAAGGGCGTCAAGTTCAAAGCCCGTCCCGCCGATGACGAAGTGCAATCGATCGCCAGCATTCTCTTGAGCTGGTTCCCGATGCTGCTGCTGATCGGTGTGTGGATTTTCTTCATGCGCCAGATGCAGTCTGGATCAGGACGCGCGATGGGCTTTGGCAAATCGAAGGCCAAGCTTTTGACCGAGCGCTCGGGCCGCGTGACATTCGACGACGTGGCCGGCGTCGATGAAGCCAAATCCGATCTTGAAGAGATCGTCGAATTTTTGCGCGATCCGCAAAAGTATCAGCGGCTCGGTGGCCGCATACCGCGTGGCGCTCTGCTCGTCGGCCCGCCCGGCACAGGCAAAACGTTGATCGCGCGCGCGGTGGCGGGCGAAGCCAACGTTCCGTTTTTCACAATTTCAGGTTCGGACTTCGTCGAAATGTTCGTTGGCGTCGGCGCGAGCCGAGTCCGCGATATGTTCGAGCAAGCGAAAAAGAACGCTCCGTGCATCATTTTCATCGACGAAATCGACGCCGTTGGCCGCCATCGTGGCGCCGGTCTCGGCGGCGGTAACGCCTTCGAGACCGGCGATCTGCCCCGCGTCTTTGGTCGCCTGGCGCTGCGCGTCGTTGAAGTAGGCCGGAACGGTGATGACCGCCTTGGTGACCGTGGATCCGAGATACTCCACCGCCGCCTGCTTCAGCTTCTGCAGGACCATGGCGGAAACCTCGGGCGGCGAGTACGGCTTACCCGCCGCCGTGATGCGCACGTCACCATTGCCGGCGCGCTCGACCGAGTAGGGGACCATCTTCATCTCTTCAGAGACTTCATCGA
>JANOCZ010000421.1:0-6310 GCA_031412455.1 Hyphomicrobium sp.
CCTCGAAGAACGGCAGGCCCTCGATGTCGCCGACGGTGCCGCCGACTTCGACCAGCACGAAATCGATGCCGTCGTTGCCCGACAGCACGAATTCCTTGATGGCATTGGTGACGTGCGGGATGACCTGGACGGTGCCGCCGAGATAGTCGCCACGCCGCTCCTTGGCCAGGATATCCTGGTAGATGCGGCCCGTGGTGATGTTGTCGGTCTTCTTGGCGGGAACGCCGGTGAAGCGTTCGTAGTGGCCGAGATCGAGATCCGTTTCCGCGCCGTCGTCCGTGACGAACACCTCACCGTGCTGGTAGGGGCTCATCGTGCCGGGGTCGACGTTCAAGTAGGGGTCGAGTTTCTTGAGGCGGACGGAATAACCGCGGGCCTGCAGAAGCGCGCCGAGCGCGGCGGAAGCGAGGCCCTTACCGAGTGAGGAGACCACGCCGCCGGTAATGAAGATGTACCGTTGCATGGGATTTGGATGTCGCATGCGCGGCGTCGAGTCTCCAAGCGGCAATATCGCCACATCCACAGCCGCTCACGAGCGCGGTTGTAGCAGCTTTGGCAGCAGCCGGCTTAGCGCCCGGCCGTGAACGTCAGTTTAGCGGTTGCTCGGGACGGCCGGCTGACCCGGCGGTTGCAGCTTGTCGAGGATGCCGCCGCGGCCGGCGGGTGCTTGCGGAGGCGTGCCCGGCGTTGCGGCGGGTGCTGTTGCGGGCGCGCCGGGTACTGCGGGAGCCGTCGCCGCCGGCGGCGTATTGGCGTCGAACACTGAGCCTTGGGGTGTTGATTGCTTCGCCAAAATCGTCAGCAAAATCGACGTCGTGAAGAAAGCCGCGGCCAGACCTGCGGTCGCGCGCGTCAATAAATTGGCCGTGCCGCGTCCCGTCAGAAAGCCGCCGCCGCCACCGCCACCAATGCCCAGCGCGCCGCCTTCGGACTTCTGCAGCAGGACGACGCCGACCAGGGCGGCTGCGATCATCAGGTGGATAACGAGCAATACGGTGGCCATGAGACGGAGCCTTTTGAAGCCTTGGATGACGGGATTGACTGACCTCTACACCACGCAGCCGGTCAGGTGAAGGGGGTAGGAAGCCGCGGCGGGGCCAACTAATATCGGTATCCAAATGCGCCTATGCCAGGCGAGTCGGGGCCAAGCGCGGATGACGAGCCAAAGGGTGACCGGAAATCTATGCGGATGAGGCGCTGGCTCGGTTTTGGTGTCATGCTGGCCCTTGTGATCTTCGCCGCGCAAAGATTGCCGCCGCGGTTTAATCCGCTGGCGCCCATCGATTTGGCTGAGCCGGACACGTGGTTTGCCGATTTCCGGCTCGCGGCGCTGAAGTCCAGCCCTCAGCAATGCCAATCCGTGCTCAAAGCGCCGATGATCGCGGCCACTCCGGTCGCCGACACGCCGTTCGTCAAAGGCTGCGGTTGGCACAACGCCGTTGCCGTCGCAAAAGCGGGATCAGCGCGGGTCGGCGCGGATCGGATGAGTTGCGAGATGGCGGCTGCGTTGGCGATGTGGATTGCCCACGAGGTTCAGCCCGCGGCTGCGAGATATTTCGGCGCATCGGTCAAAAGCGTGCAAAATATGGGCATTTACTCATGCCGCAATATCGCCGGGCGCGCTGCGATTTTGAAGTTCCGCAGTCAGCACGCGACCGCCAACGCCATCGATATTTCGGCATTCGTGTTGAACGACGGGCGGGTGATCCGCGTCGCTAAACATTGGCGTGCGCGCGACGCCGGGCGCGACAGCAGCGAGGCAAAGTTTCTACGTGCCGTGCACAAAAGCGCGTGCCGATATTTCCGCGCGACGCTTGGTCCCGACTACAACGCCGCGCACGCTAACCACTTCCACCTCGACCGTGGCGCGTTCAAAAGTTGCAGATAATTCTCAAGGCGCGGGCGGAGTAAGCGTGGGCTTCGCGCCGGCATCAGCCTTTGGTTGGCTTTCGGCCTTGGGTTCAAAGTTAGGTTTGGGTTCAAGGTTAGGTTTGAGCTCAGGGTTAGGCTTGGCTTTTGGCGGCTTAGAAGGTTTCACCGAGGCCTCGCCATCGTCGCTGCCGGAGCTCGCGGCTTTATCGGTGCCAGTTGCGTCTTTTCCGGCTGGCACTGGTTTTTTGACTGGCGCTGGTAGCGGTGCCGTCGGATCAAGGTCCGGATTAAGTTCCAGGCGTTTGGCCGCCTCGCCCGCGCGCTCTGCGTCCAGCGTCAGCTTGGCGTCGCGGCAGCCGAACTTTACTTGCTCATCGAGCTGAATATAGAGTTCGAGTTCGCGCAGTTTTTCCGGAGATAAGTTGGCCTTGCCCCACTCGGGGCCGCGCTGCAAATCGGCTGCAGTGCCGTTCTCGACGAATTTGTGATGTTCGAGGCGCAACTGATTGCAGGTGCTGTCGTCAAGTTTTGGCGAGGTTGCATACGCGCTCGCCGTACTTGCTGCGAAGATCGCCGCGCTTGCGATGCACACTTTTTGGAACGCAGACAACATCATTAGGTCTCGTAAACTAGTCATCACAGTCTCAAACGATTGCGGCACGAATGATGGCGAGGAAATCGCTGGCCTTCAGGCTTGCGCCGCCGACGAGCGCACCGTTGACGTTATCGATCGCCAGCAGCGTCGCGGCGTTATCGGGCTTCACGGAGCCGCCGTACAGGATGCGTATGCGCGTGCCACTGTCGCCAAAGCGGGTGGTCAAATCGCGGCGGATTGCAGCGTGGACTTCGGCGACGTCGTCGGGTGACGGCGTCAGGCCCGTGCCGATCGCCCAAACGGGTTCATACGCGATGACAGTGTTATCCGCAGTTGCCGCATCGGGCACCGAGCCTGCGAGTTGCTGAGCCACCACGGCAAGCGTCGCGCCCGCCTTGCGTTGCGCCAGAGTTTCGCCCACGCACACGATCGCCGTTACACCCGCGCGGTGGGCCGCCATCGCTTTGCTATTGATCACCGCGTCGGTCTCGCCGTGGTCGGCGCGGCGCTCGCTATGGCCGACGATAACGGCCGATGCGCCCGCGTCTTTGAGCATTTCGGCTGAGATGTCGCCCGTGTGGGCGCCGGACGCGGCACTATGGCAATCCTGGCCGGCGAGTTCGACGCCGCCTTGGCGCAGCGCATAGGCCATGACGGCGAGCAGCGTTGCCGGGGGCGCGATCATCACATCGACTGCCGGTGTCCCGGTTTGAGCGGCCAGCGCATCGCGAACGCTGGCCGCTTCGGCCGCGCTCGTCTTCAAACCGTTCATCTTCCAGTTTCCGGCGATCAGAGGCCGAATTCGCGCACCGTCGGTCATTCTTACCCCGTGGTTTCGCCCTGTCGGCCACAACTCGGCCAGCCGGGCCGCCGTTCCAGTCACCATTCCGGCCGCGCACCCTTGCATTCGGCGCGGCGCTGCGCTTCATATCACGTCGAACCGGCCCCGGCACCTGCGGACGTCACACGATCGCTAGTTGCGGAATTTGGGCGTCATTGTCGACCTCGCGCATCGCGGAATTTCCTTCGGGGTCTGCTGAGCGCCTGCAACCACGGGAACTTTGCTTTTTCATGCTCGAATCTATGCGACGCGGCGCGCAAACTTGGGTCGCCAAAATTTTGTTTGGACTGCTGGTTCTGAGCTTCGCAGTCTGGGGCGTTGCCGACGTTTTCACCGGCTTTGGCCGCGGCTCCATTGCGTCCATCGGCTCGACCGAGGTGACCGTCGAGGAGTTCCAGCGCGAATTCCAAAGAGAGCTCGAAAACTTTTCTCGCGAGGCCAAGCAGCGGCTGACGCCAGAGCAGGGCAAGGCGCTTGGGCTCGACCGGCGCGTGCTGTCGCAGATGCTGAGCGGCGCGGCAATCGAGTCCCATGCCAAGGACCTTGGTTTGGCACTGTCGGACACGGCGCTCATCAACTCGATCCAAGAAGACCCTAATCTGCGCGGCGCCGATGGAAAATTCTCACGCGACGTTTTCAACGAGCGCTTGAACCAGCTCGGTCTGTCGGAGCAGGGTTTCTTCAGTCTCTATCGCAAGGATGAATTGCGCACGCAGGTCATTGGCTCGCTCGTCAAGGGCATCGTCGTTCCCAAGGTGACGCTCGAATTGGCGCACGCCTACAATGAAGAAAAGCGGGTGATCGAGTGGATTGCGATCGACGCAGACAAGGCCGTCACCGTGCCCGAGGCGGACGAGGCAAAACTCAAGGAGCGGTTTGAAGCTGGCAAAGCGCGTTACCGCACGCCCGAATATCGCAAGTTCCAGATCCTGACGCTTTCGACCGAAGACCTGAAAAAACAAGTCAGCGTCAGCGACGAGGAGGTCTCTAAGGCTTACGCCGCAACGAAAGACAGTTACGACACGGCCGAGCAGCGCCGCGTGCAACAGATCGCGTTCAAGGACAAAGCGGCAGCGGAGGCCGCGCTGACGGCGTTACGTGATGGGTCGAAATCATTTGGTGACGTCGCCAAGGAAGCAGGCGCGAAAGACACGGATGTCGATCTCGGCCTCGTCGCAAAAAAGGCGCTGATCGACAAAAAAATCGCCGACGCCGCGTTCGCGCTTGAGAAGGACAAGTATTCCGACGTCGTCGAGGGCCGGTTTGCGACCGTCATCGTTCGGGTGACGCAGATCGAGCCTGGCACCACCGAAACGCTCGACAGCGTCAAGGATCAGGTTCGCGACAAGCTCGCGACTGAAAAGGCCACCGCCGAATTGCAGAAGAAGCGCGACGATGTCGAGGATGCGCGTAATGCTGGCAAGACACTGAAGGAAATCGCCGACAGTTTGAAACTCTCGTTCCAAGAGATCGCCGCCGCCGACAAACGCGGCAACGGTCCCGATGGGAAGCCGGTCATCACTTCGCCCGACGCAACCAAGATCATCGGGGACGTGTTCGCCCCGGACTCCAATACCAACGATCAAGTATCGGAATTGCCTAGCGGTGCGTTCGCGTGGCTCAACGTCACGGGGACGGAGGCGCCGAAAGATCGTTCGTTCGACGAGGTCAAGGCCGATGTCGTGATCGATTATACGATCAGCGAAAAATCGCGTCTCATCTCGGAGCTTGCGGCGAAACTCGTCGAGCGGCTCAATGCCGGTGAGCCGATGAGCGCGCTGGAAGCGGCTGCGTTTGGCAAGGCTGAGAAAACCGAGCCGATCACACGCACCACGCAACCGCAAGGTTTGCCTGACGCTGCCGTCGCACAGGCGTTTATTCTGCCTGAAGGCAAGGCGGGTTCAGCTGAGACGACGGACCAGTCGCGCGTTGTCTTCAAGGTCGCCGGTATCACGCCTGCACCAGCGCCCACCCCGGAGCAGCTCGACAAACTAGCGAAGGCCACTGAAGCGGATTTCACGAGCCAGGAACTCAGCGAATACGCGGAAACTCTGAAGTCCCGCCTCAAAGCCAGCGTCAACGAAGTCGAACTGCAACGCGCCCTCGGCACAACCGAACAATAGGGAGCGCGGTGCCGTGACCGTTCACTCGACTTCACCTCCGTCGCAACACGGTGGCTCGCTGTCGCCAGCGGCGAACGTGTGGCCGGCTGAGGCTGCGTTCAAGCAAGTCTATGATGCGGGAACGCCTCAAGTCGTGTGGACGCGCCTCGTGGCCGATCTCGAAACGCCGGTGTCGGCGTATTTGAAATTGACCGGTGGAACGACCACCAGCCAGGCGGCGATGAGCTTCCTGCTGGAATCCGTTGAAGGCGGCGCGACGCGCGGGCGCTACTGCGTCATTGGTCTTGAACCCGACCTCATCTGGCGGGCGCATGGCGATACCGCCGAATTCAACCGCGCCCCGCACCTTGACGCCGCGTCGTTCAAAGCCGACGGCTTGCCGACGCTGACGTCGCTGCGCAACATTCTAGCTGAAAGCGCGATCGCTTTGCCCGACGACCTGCCACCGATGTCGGCGGGCATCTTTGGCTACATGGGCTACGATACGGTCCGGCTTATTGAAACGCTGCCGGAGATGGGGCCCGATCCGATCGGGGTGCCCGACGCTATTTTGATCCGGCCGACGCTGATCTTGATCTTCGACAGCGTCAAAGACGATATCACGGTCGTGACGCCCGTCCGACCCAATGCCGCGCAAAGCGCCGTCGACGCTTACGCAGCGGCGCAAGGGCGTCTTGCGGGAGCCGTGCGCCGTCTCGATGCTCCACTCCCGCACGCGACAGCGGCGGTTGAGAACGTCGATCACATGCCTGAGCCGACTTCGAACACGAGCCCGGCCGACTACATGGGCATGGTCGCTAAAGCCAAGACGTACATCGCGGCCGGCGATATTTTCCAGGTCGTGCTGTCGCAACGCTTTTCAGCGCCGTTCACGCTGCC
>JANOCZ010000422.1:0-4197 GCA_031412455.1 Hyphomicrobium sp.
TTGATCTGATGCCCGTTGCCGGCATTGTTGAACAGCGAAGCTGAACTCGAAACGGCGAATTTATTCGTCACGTCGGGTGTCGCGTTGACGCCGAAGGTCGTCGGATTGAGGGCTGTGTAGCGTGCGTCGCCGCGAGCGTTAGTGTGGTAGTGCGGGTGGTCATCGTTGGCGAGGCCGGTCAGAGCGCTGTGCGCGGTCACACCGCCGCCGCCGGCCGCCAGCGAAACCCAGGCCGCGCCATCATAGGCGACTGCGATGTTCTCATCGGCGACCCACGAGATCCAACCTTCCTTTGGCGCATAGAACATCCAGGCTGCATCCTGGAACGCCGCGATTTTGTTGGTTTGACCAACCCATGCGCCGGTCGGGCTCGCGGCGACGATGTAGCGATCGCCGTCAGCTGGCGTTGCTGGCGGTGTTGCTAAATCGCGGTCGAGCACGGTCAGCTGCACGACGCAATCCAGCGCCCGCAGCGCTTCGTTGTGGGTCACGTGCTTTTGTGACTGAGCGGCCAACAGGTACGGCAATTTTAGGTTCGGCGTATCGGTCATCTCTCGTGTCGTCCTCTGCGAGCCTCCCTCGCTTGAGACACGATAAGGCCGCCCAGGGGGTGGGGGGAAAACTCCGGGACAAGTTTTTTGAGTTTGATGCTCACGAACGCGTGAGGGTGATAAGTCAGCGTAGCGTTAATGCGTCTCACGTGCCGCGAGGTTTTGCCCGCGCTGTCGGATCGGCTGTCGCTGGATCATCAGGCCAGACGTGACGCGGGTATTGTCCGCGCATGTCGGCGCGAACCGACGACCACGATCCTTTCCAAAATCCGGGAAGGTCGCGTGTGATCTGAATTGGCCGATGCGCCGGTGAGAGCAAATAGAGCGTCAGCGGCAACCGACCATTGGCGATCGTTGGATGATCCTTCAAGCCGAATAATTCCTGCACGCGAATGTGCAGCGCCGGAGCGCCCGCGCCTTCATAATCGAGGGCAATGCGATTGCCGGTCGGCGCTTCGAAGTGCGTTGGTGCTTCGGCATCGAGCCTTTGGCGCAGCGACCAAGGCAGCAACGCATCGAGCGCGCTCGCCAAGTCATCAGCGTTGATGTCAGCGAGCTTGGTCTTGCCGTCGAGGAATGGTTGCAACCAATCCGCTACAGTCGTGGCCAAGGCTTCGTCCGACATCTGGGGCCACTCGTCCGATCCAGCTTTTGTCAGGAACGATAAGCGCTGGCGCAATTGCAGTTGCGCTTTGGTCCACGGTAGACGTGAAATTCCGAGCGCGGCGATGCCAGACGCGAGCACCGTGGCTGCTTCATCGCTGGACGTGACGGCGCGCTGCTCGCTCGACAACGTGATCGCACCTAAGCGCCGAACCCGACGGGCGCGAACCGCGAGCGCTTCAGTGTCGAAGCTGAGTTCGTCGCGATTTTCAATCCGGTCTGCGGCGATCGATAGAATCGCTGACTCGTCGATCGATGCGGCGAGCAGAATTCGCGTCGCGCCTGCCCGGCCCTGCAGTTCAGCGACGACGAGATACGGCGCGCGCGACAGCGATTGCGTGTCGTCGAGGTTTCCAGCTCTTCCATTGACGAGCAGGAACTGGCCCGATGCACCGCGCGCCTTGGCAATGCGATCGGGGTACGCCAGGGCCAACAATTCCGCCGACGACACTTCGCGTGCGGCCTTGCGTGGGGCGACGTCAATGACACTTTGCGCCCAGCCGCGCGATAAGCGCCGAAGATCTCCGGCGCGGCGGGCACGGTCGCGACGAAAATTTTCGAGCCGCGTATCAAGATCGACATCGTTGCCGCCGATACCGCGCTCCACAAGGACAGCGGCGATTTCGGCTGCATGCTCGGCGTGGCCCAATCGTGCGGCCGATAAAACCATTCGCGCCAAGCGCGGCGGTAACGGCAGAGCGCGCAGTCGGCGGCCTTCGGCGGTGATGCGACCTTCGCCGTCGAGTGCTGCGATCATTCGCAATTCGTCTTGCGCGGCTTTGACGGCGCCCGGCGATGGCGGGTCAAGCCACGACAGCATCGATGGCTCGGTCGTTCCCCACTCCGCACAGTCGAGGACGAGGCCTGCTAGGTCGGCCGATTTTATTTCTGGTTCGGCATAGGGCACGAGCCCTTGGGTTTCGGGTTCGCTCCACAGGCGGTAGCAAACTCCAGGTTCGGTGCGGCCCGCGCGGCCCATGCGCTGGTCGGCTGCGGCGCGGGAGACGCGGACTGTTTCCAGCCGCGTGACGCCGACGTCGGGTTCGAAGCGCGGCACACGTTGCAGTCCGGAATCGATGATGACGCGCACGCCGTCGATCGTTATCGACGTTTCGGCGATCGACGTTGCGAGCACGATCTTGCGGCGGCCGGATGCCGGCTTGGAGATCGCGAGGTCTTGGGCTGTGGGGCCAAGCGCTCCGTACAGCGGCGCAATGTCAATCGTGGGATCGGTGATGCGCGCGTCGAGCCGTTCGGCAACGCGAATGATTTCGCCTTGGCCCGGCAGGAACGCCAGAATAGATCCAGGCTCGTGCGCGAGAGCCCGCACAATCGCGTCTGCCACGTCGTCCTCGAGGCGGGCTACCGAGCGGCCGACGTATTTCAACGTCACGGAAAAAGCGCGGCCCTCGCTTTTGATAATCGGCGCATCACGCAACAGGCGCGCAACGCGTGCGCCATCGAGCGTCGCCGACATCACGAGCAGCCGCAGGTCGGGGCGCAAGTTCTCGCGGACGTCGAGCGCCAAAGCGAGACCCAAATCAGCGTCGAGCGAGCGTTCGTGGAATTCATCAAAGAGGACGGCGCTCACGCCGCGCAATTCCGGATCATCCAAGATCATGCGCGTGAAGACGCCCTCGGTCACGACTTCGACGCGGACCTTGGGTCCGGTCACTGACGATAGTCTGGCGCGCAAACCGACACTCCGCCCAAGCGGCTCTTCCATCGTCTGCGCCATCCGCTCGGCGGCGGCCCGGGCTGCAATGCGGCGCGGCTCAAGCACGAGTATTTTTCCAGCGGCGGTCCACGGTTCATCGAGTAACGCCAGGGGAACGCGCGTCGTCTTGCCGGCACCGGGAGGGGCAACAAGAACCGCGACGCCGCCTGACGCTAAAGCGCGGCTGATCTCGTCCAGCACATCGTCGATCGGCAGCGGCGTCGTGATCTTCATCTCGCAAAAAACCGATCGCTGGCATGGCAAAGCAATGTCTGTTATTCGCAGGCTCGAGGCAGCGCAACCACTAAGACAACGAACGCGGCAACAGGGATAGCTATGAAAGTTCTGGTGACGGGTGCTGCAGGGTTCATTGGCTACCATACCGCCAAGGCTCTCCTGGATCGCGGTAACGTCGTCGTCGGGATCGACAATCTCAATTCGTATTACGACGTCTCCCTGAAGGAAGCCCGGCTCGGCGAACTCGAGGGGCGCAACGGTTTCCTTTTCACGAAAATGGATATCGCCGATCGCGAGCGGGTGGCCGACCTGTTTGCCGCTGAGGAATTCGACCGCGTCGTGCATCTCGCGGCGCAAGCCGGCGTGCGCTATTCGATCGAGAATCCGCAAGCCTATATCGATGCCAACATCCAGGGATTTCTCAACATCCTCGAGGGCTGCCGCCACGTGCCCGTCGAGCACTGCGTGTTTGCGTCGTCGAGTTCGGTCTACGGCTCGAATACGAAGATGCCGTTCAGCGAACGCGACGGCGTCGATCATCCGCTGAGCCTATATGCGGCGACGAAGAAATCGAATGAGCTAATGGCGCACACCTACGCCAGCCTCTATCGCATTCCGCTCACGGGGTTGCGCTTCTTCACCGTCTACGGTCCGTGGGGACGGCCGGACATGGCATATTTCAAATTCACAAAAAACATTCTCGAAGGCAAACCCATCGACGTTTACAACGGCGGACACCACGCGCGCGATTTCACGTACATCGACGATATCGTCGAGGGCGTCGTGCGCACGCTCGATCGTGTAGCCGAGCCGGACGCGCAGTGGTCGAGCGCTGTACCGCGCGCCGACACGTCGTCGGCACCTTATCGGATCTTCAATATCGGCAATCACACGCCGGTGCCGCTCGAAACCTTCATCGGCTTGATCGAGGAGGCGACGGGGCGCAAGGCGATCCGCAATCTTTGGCCCGCGCAACCCGGCGACGTCGCAGAAACGTATGCCGACGTGTCCGCGCTGTCGGAGTCCGTC
>JANOCZ010000423.1:0-6194 GCA_031412455.1 Hyphomicrobium sp.
TCCCGGCCAACACGACGACAGCTGCGATCAATCCCGTTCGCGACAGCGCGCCCCCGACCGGAGAACCGCCGCCGCCGCAAACGCCGCAACAAACGGTGACGATTGAGCCCGACCCCACGCTGACCCCGGCCCCGGTGCCGCAAAAGCCGTTGGTCCCCGCAAAATCTTTGTTTGGCGTCGCCAAGAAACCGGCACCGCTGGCGGCTCGAGCGATAGGCTCCTACTCACGTGGCTGCTTGGCGGGCGCTGAGGCGTTGCCTGTCGATGGTCCAGCATGGCAAGCGATGCGCGTGTCACGAAACCGCAATTGGGGCCACCCGGCACTGATCAAGATGGTCGAGCGATTGGCCCTCGAGTCGCAGAAGGAAGACGCTTGGCCAGGGCTACTCGTCGGCGACATCTCCCAGCCGCGCGGCGGTCCAATGCTAACCGGGCACGCGAGTCATCAGGTTGGCTTAGACGCCGACGTCTGGCTGACACCGATGCCGTCCAAACGCTTGAGCAAGAAAGAGCGCGAAGAACTGAGCGCGACGTCGATGCTCGATTCAACCGACATCGCCATCGACCCGACGGTCTTCACCGACGGGCAGGTGAAGTTGATCAAACGCGCGGCGTCATACCGCGAAGTCGAGCGGGTCCTCGTTCATCCAGCAATCAAGAAAGCTCTGTGTGAGCGGGCGGGCCCAGATCGCGGGTGGCTGGGCAAAGTTCGACCAATCGGCGGTCATTACTACCATTTCCATATTCGGATCGGCTGCCCTTCTGGTTCGGCCACATGTGCTCCGCAAAAGCCCGTCACGGGCGATGATGGTTGCGGCAAGGAAGTGCAAGAATGGCTGGCGCGCTTAACACCCTCGAAGGTGCCGCCAGTGCCGAAGCCGCCAGGTTGGAAGCCGCGCGCGCCCGCGCCGCCGATTACGCTTGCCCAGCTGCCTCAGGAGTGCACGGCCGTCCTCGAGAGCGGCCCCGATGGAGTAGATATTCCCGCGAGCGAAAAATTGGATCTAAAAGCCATTGCTGACGCCCCTGCGTCGCTCAAGCCGCATTTGCGCAAGATACGCGCGGCTAATCATTAACTGTTCGAGCATTCACCGCTGTGACACCCCGTAGGAGTGTGACTTACTCCGGAACGAATTTCCAATCTGAACCGTTCACACTAAATCGCGCGTATAACCAGTGAATTGGGACGTTTGGTCCGCAGAAGCCGTGGCGGCTTTATATAGCCGGGGCCGCACTCAGCGACCGTTGCAATCAAAACTCTATTTTATGTTGGGCGTAGGAGTTCGAACCCGATGAATATTGCTATCAGCGAGGCAATCACCAATCGCGCTCGCTCAGGCCGTGTCTCGCCAGTCGAGATGGAAGCTCTTAAGACCCGCGACAATTGGACGAACTGGCGTTATTTGGCCCTCAATTGGGCGATCATCATCGGGACGCTGACGTTCGCCATCTGGTCTGAGAGCGCCCTTCTCGCCGCCGGTTACGGTTGGGAAGCCGTGGCTCCTATTGCGCTGCTGACGATCATCATCATGGGCGCATCGCAACACCAATTAGGCGGCGCGATACATGAAGGCACCCATTACCAGCTTTTTGCTAACCGGACGCTGAACGAAGCGGCATCCGATTGGTTTGGCGGATTCCCAATCTACACCTCGACACACCACTATCGCCTGCACCACATGGCGCATCATCAGTTCGTCAACGATCCGGAACGCGATCCGATCTTCGCGCAAGCTGATGAAAGTGGCCATTGGCTGGATTTCCCGTTGACCCACGTCGAGCTGGTCAAGGGGATGCTTCGCCTGATTTGGATCCCAAACACCGTTCGCTATACGATCGCCCGTGCCCGCCACAGCGCGCTGGGCCTCGGCAAGAATCCGTACGGCGATCCCAATCGCGCCGGCCACGCGAGCGTCCAAACGCTCGGCATTATTTTCGCGGTCGGTTTGCCGATCGTCCTGCTCGGTCTGCTGGTTGCAGGCGCGAGCGCCACCGTCACGATGAGTATCTTTTTCGCCATCTGGGCGGCTGCCATTATTTTCTATGCCAACGTGCCGGAGAGCTGGTTCCCCGGCGCGCGGATTGAACCCGTCTTCTCCAATCGCGTCGCATCGATCAGCCGCATCTCGTTCATGGCGATGGTCTACGGCACGCTCACGGCGATCGACCTGACAGGGTACAACAAGGCCTGGATGTATTACGGCCTCTATTGGATCGTGCCGCTGTTCACGATGTTTCCAGTGTTCATGATCTTCCGCGAATGGCTGCAACACGGCAATGCGGACCGCGGCCGCTTGACGAATTCCCGGGTGTTCCTGACCGGCCCTCTGTTCCGCTATGCCGTGATGCCGTGGGGCATGGATTATCATTTGCCCCACCATCTGATGGCTTCGGTCCCACATTATAAACTGAAGCAGTTCCACGAACTTCTTCAGCGCGATCCCGAATATGCGGAGAAGGCGGTGGTGGTCGAAGGCCTATTCGGTAAAGCCAACGCGACCACCGGAAGCCCGACGGCCTTCGGAGCTTTGTTGCATGAACATGCGCCAGTGAAGCGCGAACGCGTTCACGTCGATGATGCAGTACTCGAGCGCGCAACCATCTCCGACAAAGCGGGCCTCGAACGCGAGTCCCGATTGTCGAAGGCCGCAGAAGACAAATAGCGCGCGTCGATCTCGAAAAGCAAAAGCGGAGAGTTTCCTCTCCGCTTTTTCGTTGCTGACGTCGTCAAATTTGGCAAGCGACGCCGGTGCCTCTAAGGCCGCAATAACCGTTCGGAACCTTCGCCAAATACTGTTGATGCAAGGCTTCGGCGAAATAAAATGGCGGCGCGGCCGCTATCTCCGTGGTGATCTTGTCGAACCCCTGACCAGCGATGTCGTGCGCGTACATATCCCGGGATGCTTTCGCGGCAGTAAGTTGGGCGTCCGTCGTCGTGTAGATTGCCGAGCGGTACTGCGAGCCGACATCGTTGCCTTGCCGCAAACCTTGTGTCGGATCATGAGCCTCCCAAAAGGTTTTGAGGAGCGTGGTGTAGGGCAAGACGCTGGGATCGAAGATGACACGCACTGCTTCGGTGTGACCGGTGCGGCCCGTGCAGACTTCCTCGTAAGTCGGATTTGGCGTGAACCCGCCCGCATATCCAACAGCCGTAATCCAAATGCCGCCGCCAAGCTGCCAAAACAGGCGTTCCGCGCCCCAAAAACATCCAAGCCCGAAGATCGCGTCCTGCATGCCGTCCGGATAGGGCGGCAAAAGCGGCCGGGATAGCACGAAGTGATCCGTGGGCTTGAGTATGGACTGCGACCGGCCAATGGGCGCTGTCGCCGGATCCGGCATCGCCGCCGCGCGACGCGAGAAAATCATGATGACGCTCCTAAACAAACTGCCTTCAGCGACAATACGCGGGCCGTAGCGCTTCCGTTGCAGGCGTCGGCCGCGCGGGCAAATACTTCAATTGATGAAGATTTTGACCTGGCGCCGCGGCCGCCCTGCGTAAGAACTGAATGCGGCCAAGATTCCGAAGAACATGTATGTTGGCACGCTCAGGATGCTCGTCAAGATCGGCTCCCAGACTGCTGGACCGGCGTGCTGCAACACGTACGACTGGAGCGACGTCAGCAACGATGGCGCGAATTTTTCGATCGTCGCCATGAGCGACGTCGATTGCAGCGTGTTGCCCGCTGTGAAATCCGCTGCGAAAGCGAAGACAGCGATGGTCGCAAACAGCGCGGCCAGAAACTGCAGCATAGCGCGCGGCCGCGTCGCGGGGGTGACGACAAACACCACGAGCGCCGCCGCCAGTGCTCCGCCAGCGATTCGGATGAGCCAAGGCGATGGCAGCTCGTCGCTCTGCCGCCACGCGATGATCACGCTGATCGTCGCCAGAAGCGAGATCAGCGAGAGAATTTTGAGCGCGGTTTGACTGGTCATTGCTGGCTTCTTGAATGATTCACCAGCCAATTTGTGTCGCCTCGCAGCGACGGTCAAGGGCGGCGACGTAGCCCAAGCGCATAAGCGCGGCACATTCGCGGCCGAGTTGCGCTTCCCCCGGTGATGAGTATAGTGCGGCCGTTCCAGACGACATGCGGAGGGATGGCCGAGTGGTTGATGGCGCTCGCCTGGAACGCGTGTAGGCTCGTAAGGGTCTCGTGGGTTCGAATCCCACTCCCTCCGCCATCACTCAAGTTGTTGAAATATAATAATAATTCGAGTTCTATTTGGTGGCAATAGCCGCGTATTTCGCGCTCTTTTTCGCACTGCTCCAAAGGTACGTGGCCCAACGCGACGCATGTGGAGCCGCGATTCGTGCGCCCATTTAGGCGACGTCTCTCATGCCACTTTCAGTGGTGCCACTCGAGATGCACGACGTTGAGCGCTGGAGGTGTTTGCAATGGCGCCTTCGGCCGCGCGGCTCTCCTTCGAGACGACGTTCACAGGTGACAGCGAGGGACGCGCGCAGGACTTGGCGCGACCGCCAGGCGTCGCGACACCGTTGGTCTCACGGGCGCACTGCACTGATATTAATCGCGCCTGTAGAGCGCGGAGCGCTGTTCGGACCACGCGAGTGGAAGACGCGAATCTGAGATGAGCTTCGCGGCGTTGAGATGCGGCGGGTGCCGTCCGTCAAGGCAATCAAAGGAGCTCGCAACGCCTGAACTCCTTACGTGCGGGGTCGGTGCCTGTTTGCGCTGGATACGGCCACTTGTATGTGGCACCAATTGACATTGACGCGGGTCAAGGATGAAGACGAACATCATGATTGTCGACTTAACGACCATCACGAATTGCGGGCTTCGGTTACGATATGCTGCGACCGCAAACATGCTCGTTGTCTGGCCCTTAGGATCGGCGGCTGGAGCGCAAGAGAACGGAACCGCTGGCGTAGCTCCAGCCGTTCCGCCACCTTTAATGCCGACCTTCGGCTCTGCAGACCTTCCACGCGATCTGTCACCGTGGAGCATGTTCGTTCATGCGGATGTTATCGTTCAGGGCGTCATGCTTGGGTTGGCCCTCGCCTCGGTCGTGACATGGACGGTGTGGTTGGCAAAGAGCATCGAACTCTTCATTGCTAAGCGGAGGCTCGCTGCCGCGCTCGACGCTATCAGCTCGGGGAGTTCGCTGGCAGAAGTCTATCAACGCGTGGGGCAAAGTTCGGGACTGGTCGCAACCATGATTGACGCCGCCGCCGCGGAACTCCGGCTGTCGCAGGGCTTGGTTGCTCGTGAGGGCGTCAAGGAGCGTGTCGCATCGCGACTTCACCGATTGGAATCCGCTGCGGCGCGGCGCATGGCCCGCGGTACCGGCGTGCTGGCAACGATCGGATCGACGGCACCGTTTATTGGTTTGTTCGGGACGGTATGGGGTATCATGAACAGCTTCATCAGCATTTCCAAATCGCAGACAACCAACCTGGCCGTCGTTGCTCCAGGTATCGCCGAAGCCCTGCTGGCAACCGCAATGGGTCTCGTCGCCGCGATTCCCGCCGTGATTATTTACAACGTATTTGCGAGGTCTATCTCCGCTTACAAGTACCGCATCGCCGACGCGGGTGCTGAGGTGATGCGGATTGTCTCGCGCGATCTCGACCGTAACACGCACATCGAAATTGCGCGGGCGGCGGAGTAGAACCATGGCCTCGCGGCTCGATGACTCCAGCGATGACGTCGATGAGATTCACGAGATCAACGTCACGCCGTTCATTGACGTTATACTCGTGCTGCTCATCATCTTCATGATCGCGGCACCGCTGTCGACGGTCGACGTGCCCGTTGATCTGCCGGTTTCAAACGCCAAGCCTCAACAACGCCCGGACAAGCCGATTTATCTCACGGTCAAAGCCGATCTCTCGCTGTCGCTTGGCAATGAAACGGTGCCCAGAAGTGCGTTGCAAGGCGCGCTTGACGCGGCGACGCAATCGGACCGGCTGAAACGGTTGTTCCTGCGGGCTGACAAGAGTGTGCCCTACGGCGAGTTGATGCGCGTGATGAACTTGCTGCGCGCCGCAGGCTACCTGAAAGTCGCTCTCGTCGGTCTTGAAGGTACGGACGTTTCAGGCCAATCAGCGGTTCAAGGATCTGAGCCCGTTGTCATGCCCGCGGCACCGCCATGATTAGAGAGCCCAATCGCCTCGGTGTGCCCGGCCGGCAATTTGCCCGATGGGCCGGTGCGTTGGTCGTGGTTGTCATGCTCCA
>JANOCZ010000424.1:0-5165 GCA_031412455.1 Hyphomicrobium sp.
TCCGGTCATGATCAAGGCGTCCGCTGGCGGTGGCGGCAAGGGCATGCGCATTGCGTATGCCGAGTCGGAAGTGAAGGAAGGCTTTGTTCGCGCCAAGTCCGAGGCAAAATCCTCTTTCGGCGATGACCGGGTGTTCATCGAGAAGTTCATCGTCAATCCGCGCCACATCGAAATTCAGGTGCTGGGCGACAAGCACGGCAATGTCATCTATCTGGGGGAGCGCGAATGCTCGATCCAGCGCCGCAATCAAAAAGTGCTCGAAGAAGCGCCGTCGCCGCTGTTGGACGAGAAGACGCGCCGGGCAATGGGCGAGCAGGCCGTCGCGCTCTCCAAGGCCGTCGGATACGACAGCGCCGGCACCGTCGAGTTCGTCGCCGGGCAGGACCGCTCGTTCTTCTTCCTCGAAATGAACACCCGCCTTCAAGTCGAACATCCGGTCACCGAACTGATCACGGGCGTCGATCTCGTCGAGCAGATGATCCGCGTCGCCGCCGGCGAGAAACTCCCGTTCAAGCAGGCCGATATCAAACTCACCGGCTGGGCTGTCGAAAGCCGCGTCTATGCCGAAGACCCGTTCCGCAACTTCCTGCCGTCGATTGGCCGGCTCGTGAAGTATCGCCCGCCGGTTGAATCGGTGAAGGACGGCGTCACGGTGCGCAACGACACCGGCGTCTTCGAGGGTGGTGAGATCTCGATGTACTACGATCCGATGATCGCCAAACTGGTAACGCACGCCGCGACCCGCGAAGCGGCGATCGATGCCCAGGCTGTCGCGCTCGACAGCTTCTATATCGACGGGATCCAGCACAATGTGCCGTTCCTGTCAGCGGTCATGCAAAACCCGCGCTGGCGCTCTGGCCAATTGTCGACCGGGTTCATCAAGGAAGAATTCCCCGACGGCTTCGCGCCGCTTGCGCCCGAGGGAGAAAATCTGAAAACGTTGGCCGCCGTTGCCGCCGTCATGGATCACCTTGGCAACGAGCGCCGTCGCGGCATCTCGCATCAAATGTCGGGCAAGAGCTTTTCGTTCGCCAAGCGCCGCGTCGTCTCGGTCGGCGGCAAGCCGGTCCATCTCGAAGTGATGGGTGCGGTGCCGGGGCCGTATTACGTGTCGATCCTCGACGACCAGAAACTGCCCGCCCGGACCATGGAGATCACGTCCGACTGGTGGCCAGGCGATGGCGTCTGGGAAGGCACGGTCGCCGATGCGCCCGTGTCCGTCCAAGCCAGGCCCATCCCCAACGGGGTGACGTTGTCGTTCCGCGGCATCCAAGCACCGGTCTACGTCTATACGGAGCGTGAGGCAGAACTCGCTAGCCTGATGCCGATCAAGGTCGCGGCCGATATGTCGAAGTTCCTGCTGTGCCCGATGCCGGGTCTGATCAAGGCGATCCACGTCGTCGAAGGTCAGGACGTGAAGGCCGGCGACAATCTCGCCATGGTCGAGGCCATGAAGATGGAGAATATCCTCAAGGCCGACCGCGACGGGACGGTCAAGAAGGTCTCAGCCAAGGCCGGCGACAGCCTTGCCGTCGATGCGGTGATCCTGGAGTTCGCCTAACTTCTATGGCGCATCCGTCTCTCCTCTCCCAAGGGAGAGGATGTCCCGCAGGGACAGAGCCTGCCCCGGCGAAGGCCGGGGTGAGGGGCTGTTCGCTGGCGCATTGATCATGACACAAAGCCCCTCATCCGGTCCTTCGGACCACCTTCTCCCTTGGGGGAGAAGGAAGTCGAACGTCTGTCCTCTCCCAAGGGAGAGGGAAGTAGCGCTCAGGCTGTGCACAATGGCGTAGCTGCAACGCGCCGTCCGCCCGCTCTAACCGTTCTTGAACGAATTTCGGCCATGCTGACACAACTCGAGGGGGGGGCGATCCCGCGCCCGCCTCATCGCATATGTTTGGAGCATATGAAGTGTCAGACGTCGCACTTATCGACATTTTCGATCCTCGTGGCCGTGTGAACCGCACCGGGTTCGTGGTGATTGCCGCGATCCTCGTGGGCGCGCAGTGCGGCGTCTATGGGACCAAGTACGCGACCGGCGTCCCGCTGCCTCCCGGCATCGATGTGGCGCTCGACGTTCTCTTTACGTGGCTTGGTGTTGTCGCCATTGCGCGGCGCCTGCGAGACCTCGACGTCAGTTCAGGGCGCCTCGTCTTAGGCATCATTGCGTCGGCGTTGTTGGCAGTGACGGTCGCTTTCGCTGTGATCTTTTCGATGGGCGAAGAGAGCGTTGTGCCAGGCGCGCTCGGCTACCTCATCATTGCTGCCGCTGTGGCGCTGCCGCCGATCGCGTTCGCCATCTGGCTGCACGTCGCGCCAGGCAACGAGGGGTCAAACCGATTTGGACCCGCACCCGGTGCCAGCGGTTTCTCGACGCTACGCAAGGTCGAGGATCGGTTTAGCGCAAGCGGTACAGCCTAGTCGAAGCGTGCCGCCTCACGCCGTAACCGCTCGAGCAGCGGCTCGAAACTCTCCTCGTTGCGCGTTTCGGGATAGACCATATAGACCGGGTAGACGAACTTGCGTCCGCGTTTGGGCTGTCTCAGCCGCCCGCGCGCGACGTGCTGGCGAACCATGCGGCTTGGAAAATAGGCCGAGCAGTTGTTAGCCAGCACGTAATCGAGGCTCATCGGGCCCAGATCGAGGTTCAGTGCCGGGTTCGACAGCTCTGGAAACGCCGCCGCGTGGTCCTGGAGGAAGTCCGCGCCCCAATCAATCAGCACATAATCGTTGGCGGATCGCCGTGCACCGGGCTTCGCGGAGGAGACCAGCACGAACTCCTCGTCGAACAGATGTTCGATCGTCAGACCCGGGGGCGGGGAGGGCCGGTACATCAGCGCGAGGTCGAGAGTGCCTTCGATCAGCCGCTGCATCAGCGCGCTGGCGAGCCCCGCTGACCCCGAAACAGCGATTCCAGGTGTGTCCGAACGTAGCCCCGACACCCATTTCAACAGAAATCCACTCCACAAACTGAGTGGTGCTCCGACTGACACGTGATCTGGATGTTGGTCGGCAAGCGACACTTGAAGTTGCGCTTGTTGCCAAACTCTGACCATCGCGAGCGCGTGTTTTTGGAACAGCTCGCCAGCGCCCGTCAGCTCGGCGCCAAATTTCGAACGTGTAAAAAGAGGCCGTCCTAAAAGGTCTTCTAGGCCTTTGATGCGCGCCGACACTGTCGACTGTGTGATGTTCATCTTGCGGCCGGCGTCGATGAAGCTACCGGTTTCGGCGACGATGAGAAACGTCCGCGCCAAGCTAACGTCCATGGTGATCTCCGCGATCGATGCGAGAAAAAATCGATCTATCGGAAAATACGATAGCAACAACCAGCAAAATTCGTTTGCGAAAAAACTTGAATCTGCACAATGTCAAGATGTCTCGACTCGAGTCGGGTCAACGGGCGGTGTGCGTCCGTTTAAGATCAAAGATAGAAGGACGATCGACAATGGCTAAAGCTGCAAAGAAAGCTGCAAAGAAAGCTCCGGCTAAGAAAGCCGCCAAGAAGAAGAAGTAAATTCTGATTTGCCGCGATCGCTGGAGCGGTTGCCATGAGTTGGAAGGCTCCCCGGAGTTGGGCTCACGCAACCTGCACGATCGCAGCTCTTCTTATGACCTCGGCCGCATCTGCGGTCACGATCACCAACCGAGGTGACAAAGAGATAAAAGTCTCCGTCATCGAGGCAGCAGCCAAGCAGGACCATGTCCTTGCAAGTGGCAAGGTGCTCGATGGGGTCTGTCAGAAGGGCTGTATCATCCGCCTCAACGAGAGTGAAAACGACGAGTACGAGCTCAATGGCTCCGAAGTTGTTTCGATCGAAGAGGGTTTTCTTTACTACGACGGCGTCAAATCAGGAGACGCGCCGGTAAACGGTGCACCTTCGCCTGAGGCTGTTCCTAAACGGTAAAGTGATCCATCGCGGTGTTGCAATTGACGCCCGCTTCCCCCGGAAGCGGGCGATTTTTTAGCCTTCGGCCAATGTCGATCAAGCGCCTGAGTTGCCGGGCGATAGTGCGGCAGTTAGCTGGCGGCTAGCGTCAAGGCTGGCGCGGGTACAAAATCGACCGGGCCGAAAATCTGCTCGAACGCGCGGCGCAGCGCCACGTCGGCATCGGCGATCGTGACGGGCAGGCCCAGATCGGTCAGGCTCGTTACGCCATGCTCGGCTAAGCCGCACGGCACGATGCCCCGATAGTGCGTCAAGTCGGGCTCAACATTCAGGCTGATGCCGTGGCTGGTCACGCCGCGCGCCACCCGCAAGCCGATGGCCGCGATCTTATCCTCGATCGCATCGCCTTTGTGCGGCCGTCTGACCCAAATACCGACCCGGCCCGGCCGCGTCTCGCCTTTGACGTTGAAGGACGCGAGCGCGGTCACGATCCAGCTTTCAAGCGAGGTGACCAACGCGCGCACATCGCCGCCGCGTTCCTTGAGGTTCAGCATGACGTAGGCGACGCGCTGTCCGGGGCCGTGATACGTGTATTGCCCACCCCGGCCCGTCGTGAAGACCGGCAGCAGTTGGGGATCGAGCAAGTCATCGGGCTTCGCGCTTGTGCCCGCCGTATAGAGGGGCGGATGTTCAAGCAGCCACACGAGTTCGCGTTGGCGCCCTTGCGCGATAGCGTCGGTGCGCTCGCGCATAATCTCGAGAGCATCGGGATAGCCGATCAACTCGTCGCTGATGGCCCATGTTACGCGGCGGGTCGGATCGTTGCTGTTCATCGCCGCATATCTCCATCCGGCCGATGCAGTGATCCTATCGCGAATTTCAATGACTCGCACGAGAGATCGCGCGTTGAACACGCCAAGCTAGGCATGAGCATTGCGCAAATAGAACCGACGCCAAACTGCCGCTTGCGTTCGCCAGATTGCTCTGTTACCTGGGCAGCTTAGCAAGACTGCGGTTGTGGCGGAATTGGTAGACGCACTACCTTGAGGTGGTAACGCTGGAAACGGCGTGGAGGTTCGAGTCCTCTCAACCGCACCATACTTTTCCGAATAAATCCAGACGAAGGCCGGTATCCGCCGGCCCGGAGAGGCGATCCACGCTTGGCGCGGTCGTGCCGTGCGCCAGTTGCGCGCGCTGAGAACCGCGGGCCGCTTCGGTCGGCCACGGCAACCACGGACATCAGCGGACGGCGCCGGCGCGAGACAGACGGTCGCGAGC
>JANOCZ010000425.1:0-6079 GCA_031412455.1 Hyphomicrobium sp.
CCGAGCAGCGCCGACACTTCGGAGCCGGCCTGCGTGAAGCGGAAGATGTTGTCGACGAAGAACAGCACGTCCTGGCCCTTGTCGCGGAAGTCTTCGGCGACGGTCAGACCGGACAGCGCGACGCGCATGCGGGCGCCCGGCGGCTCATTCATCTGACCGTACACAAGGGCGCATTTGGAACCCTTGGTCGAGCCGTTGTTCTTCTTGGGATCGACGTTGACGTTGGACTCAATCATTTCATGATACAAGTCGTTGCCTTCGCGCGTGCGCTCGCCGACGCCGGCAAACACCGAGTAGCCGCCGTGTGCTTTGGCGACGTTGTTGATCAATTCCATGATCAGAACGGTCTTGCCGACGCCGGCGCCGCCGAACAGGCCGATCTTACCGCCCTTGGCATACGGTGCGAGCAAGTCGACGACCTTAATGCCGGTGACGAGAATTTGCGCTTCGGACGCCTGATCGGCGAACGAGGGAGATGGCTGGTGAATGGCGCGAATGGCGTTGGTCTTGATCGGGCCGGCTTCGTCGACCGGCTCGCCGATCACGTTCATGATGCGGCCGAGGCATTCTTCGCCGACGGGGACCGAAATCGGGGTGCCCGTATCGGTGACGTCCTGGCCGCGGACGAGGCCTTCGGTCGAGTCCATCGCGATCGTGCGCACGGTGCTTTCGCCCAAGTGCTGCGCGACTTCGAGAACCAGGCGGACGCCGTGGTTCATGGTCTCGAGCGCGTTCAAAATCTCGGGCAGATGGCCGTCGAACTGCACGTCGACGACGGCGCCCGTGACCTGGCGGACTTTACCAATTTTGCTAGCCATTTGCTTCGTTTCCTCGTGCGTTCGGATCGGTTACAGCGCTTCGGCGCCGGAGATGATTTCGATGAGTTCTTTAGTGATGTTGGCCTGACGCAGGCGGTTGTACTTGATCGTCAGTTTGTTGATCATGTCGCCGGCGTTGCGCGTCGCGTTGTCCATGGCGGACATGCGTGCGCCCTGTACGGACGCGGCATTTTCTAGAAGGCCGCGGAAAACCTGCGTCGAGATATTGCGGGTCAAGAGATAGCCCATGACTTCTTCTTCGCTGGGCTCGAATTCGTGGATCGCGCTGGCGCCCGTCGCTGGACCGTCTTTGGCGGCTGGTATCTTGGCTGGGATCAGCTGCAGAGCGGTCGGCTTTTGTGAGATGACCGATTTAAATTCCGAAAAATAGAGCGTCGCGACGTCGAACTCACCGGCTTCGAACATCGCCAGAATTTTGTTGGCGACGCCTTCGGCGTGAGAGAAATTCAGCGTCTTGATGCCTTGGAAGTCGCGGCGCTCAACGATTGAGCGGCTAAAATCGCGACGCAAATTGTCGGCACCCTTGCGGCCGACGGTCATGATCTTGACGGTCTTGCCAGCGGCGATCAGGCGTTGCGCGTCGCCGCGTGCGAGCTTGGCGATGTTGGAATTGAAACCGCCGCACAAGCCGCGTTCGGCGGTCATGACGACAAGCAGGTGAACCTTATCGCTGCCAGTGCCGACGAGCAGCGGTGAGGCGCCGTTCTTATCGGTTACTTTGGACGCGAGGTTCGCCAAGACGCCGTCCATGCGCTCGGCAAAGGGGCGCGCGGCCTGGGCCGCTTCCTGTGCACGGCGCAGTTTGGCTGCGGCGACCATCTGCATGGCCTTGGTAATTTTCCGCGTCGCCTTTACGGAGGCGATGCGGTTGCGCATGTCTTTCAAAGACGCCATTGGCGATTATCCTGTCTCTGATCGGCGCCTTAAAGGAACGTTTTCTGGACGGTTTCGACGACGGCCTTGAGCTTGGCTGCGGTCGCATCGGTCAGATCGCGCGTCGAGCGGATGTCGTCGAGGATCGGCATGTTCTGCGCGCGCAAGTTGTTCAACAGCGCGTCTTCGAATGGCTTCACCTTGTCGACCGACATGCCGTCGAGATAGCCGTTGACGCCAGCGTAGATCACCGCGACTTGCTCTTCCATCTTCAGCGGCGAGAACTGCGCCTGCTTCAGAAGTTCGGTCAGGCGGGCGCCGCGGTTCAAGAGGCGCTGCGTGGCGGCGTCGAGGTCGGAGCCGAACTGAGCGAAGGCTGCCATTTCGCGGTACTGAGCGAGCTCGCCTTTGATCTTGCCGGCGACTTTCTTCATCGCCTTGGTCTGCGCCGATGAGCCGACGCGCGACACCGAAAGGCCGACGTTCACGGCCGGACGGATGCCCTGATAGAAGAGATCGCTTTCCAAGAAGATCTGACCGTCGGTGATCGAAATCACGTTGGTTGGAATAAACGCCGACACGTCGTTGCCCTGCGTTTCAATGACTGGAAGTGCGGTCAGCGAACCCTTGCCGGCAGCGTCGCCGAGCTTGGCTGCGCGCTCGAGCAAACGAGAGTGGAGATAGAAAACGTCGCCTGGATAGGCTTCGCGGCCCGGCGGGCGGCGCAGCAGCAGCGACATCTGGCGGTAGGCGACGGCCTGTTTCGACAAGTCGTCATAGGCGATCACGGCGTGCATGCCCTTGTCGCGGAAGTATTCGCCCATTGTGCAGCCGGTGAACGGTGCGAGGTACTGCATCGGTGCTGGATCGGACGCGGTCGCGGCAACGATGATCGAATATTCGAGCGCGCCGCGCTCTTCGAGAACCTTGACGAACTGCGCAACGGTCGAGCGCTTCTGGCCGATCGCGACGTAGACGCAATAGAGCTTCTGGCTCTCGTCGTTGCCGGCGTTCAATGATTTCTGATTGAGGATCGTATCGAGAATGACGGCGGTCTTGCCCGTCTGGCGGTCGCCGATGACGAGTTCGCGCTGGCCGCGGCCGATCGGGATCAGCGAGTCGATCGCCTTGAGGCCGGTTGCCATCGGCTCGTGCACCGATTTGCGCGGAAGGATGCCCGGCGCCTTGACGTCAACGCGCATCTTCTTGTCGGATTTGATCGGGCCTTTGCCGTCGATCGGGTTGCCGAGACCATCGACAACGCGTCCGAGCAGGCCCTTGCCGACCGGGACTTCGACGATCGCGCCGGTGCGCTTGACGGTATCGCCTTCCTTGATCGAGCGGTCGTCGCCAAAGATCACGACGCCGACGTTGTCGCTTTCGAGGTTCAGCGCCATGCCGCGGATGCCGCCTGGAAATTCGACCATTTCGCCGGCCTGGACGTTATCGAGGCCATAGACGCGGGCGATGCCGTCGCCGACGGACAGGACCTGACCGATTTCTGAGACTTGCGCTTCCTTGCCGAAATTCTTGATCTGATCCTTGAGGATCGATGAGATTTCTGCTGCCCGAATGTCCATGGCCTTGAGACCTCTTCCCTTGTGGTCGTTTCGTTTGAAGGGCCGTTAAGCCCCCGTGTTGTAATTATTAGGCTGCCGTGCCGCCAAGCTGAACCTTGAGGCTCTGGAGCTTGGTGCGCAGCGATGAATCGATCATGCGGCTGCCGACCTTGACGATCAGGCCGCCGAGGAGGCTTGGGTCGACGCGGGCATTCAGCGTGACGTCTTTGCCGACGGTGGCCTTCAACGTTTGCTTTAGTTCTGCGGTCTGCGCCTCATTCAAGGCGACGGCGCTCGTGACTTCGGCTGTCACTTCGCCGCGCTGTTTGGCTGAGATCGCGCGGTAAGCTTTGATGATGTCTTGGGCGGCGAACAGGCGACGATTGCCGGCGATCAGTTTGAAGAAATTGCCGGCGAGGCCGCCGATACCAGCTTTCGTCAAAACCGCGGCGATCGCCCGGCTCTGGTCGTCGCTGGCGATAACCGGTGAGCGGACCAGATTTTTCAGGTCGTCGCTCATGTCCAGCATGGATTGAAACTTGACGAGATCAGCCTCGACCTCGGCGATCTTGGAGTTTTCCTTGGCCAACTCGAAAAGGGCCGATGCGTAGCGTGTCGCCACGCCTTCAACGATGGTGTCGTCTGCTGCCACTTCGTGCGCTCGCGATCGCCCGATTGGGCGCATTGGGGGCGGGGCCGGAATAGCCCAAGTGCGCCCGCTTAAAGGAAGGTCTCGTTGGCGGATAAGGCGGGGCCAGCGACAAACGGTGCCAGCGGCCCCCCTCGAAAGCCGGGGTGTGCTTAACACGCACTCACTGAGGCTTCAATGTTTGGGTAGTGGGCGCGTTGCCGCATTCTCATACAAGTTGGGGACGCCAACGCCGACATGAACGCTTTCTGTACGGCATATTCAAACTGCGTTCAATGGCGGGTAGCTATTACACCCCAACGCGCCGGGATGTTCCGGAGCGCCGGCCAGATGTCTGGCGGGCAGGGGAGCATTCCAAATTATGACTCGGAAACTCATCACATCTGCGCTTGCAGCAATCGTCGCTTGCGGATCGCTCACGACGGTTGCCAGCGCGGCTGATTGGCGAGGCGGTCATGGCGCGCGCGGCTCATATCATGGCGAGACCGCGCACCGCGGCAGCTATCGATCAGATTACGGTCACCGCTCGCCGGGCGGACGCGGCTGGAACCGCGGTTACCGGGGTCAGCACGGCTATCGCCGGCATCGCGACCATACCGGTCGTTACGTTGCGATCGGCGCGTTCGCGACAATCCTTGGTCTTGCCTTGGCGGCCGAGAGCAACAGAGTCCGTCGCGACTACTACGAAGATCACGATTAAGCGCAGCGCGACAATCGTTTAGCGGGAAAGAACCCGTTTATCTGAAAAACTCGGCGGCTTGCGGGAGCTGCCGGGTTTTTTATTGTCAGAGCGCGTTCGGGATATGGATTGGCAGCCGCCAAGGTACAACGAAAATCAGATCGAAGCCCATGTCATGGTTTTGATAGACAATATTGCGGGCTAGCCATTGATCCGCGGCCCGGCGGACGCGCTGGCGAAGTTTCGGGGTAATCGAGGCTTCGCATTCGGCCTCAGTTCGACGTCTTTTCACTTCGATAAAAGCGACGCGGCCGGATTTGAGCGTGATCAAATCTATTTCGCCCGATGACGCTTTGAAGCGCCGGTGCAAGATCCGATGACCTTTCGCCCTGAGGAATAGCGACGCTTGCCATTCGGCCGTGTGACCGCGGCGATAACGTGCTTGGCGTTCTGGTGACGGCTCAGCTCTGGTCATGTTGCGCTACTTACCCTTCAGCGCGAGCCCGAGGTCATAAACCCTTGTTTTGGGCACACCCAAGGCGTCGGAGACGGCTTTGGCGGCGTCCTTCAAGCTCATCGATTGCAGGGCTGCCTCGAGTTTTTCGGCAATGTCGTCGTCGGTCGCCGCGGTCGCGGTTGCGGGGGCGACGACGATCACGACCTCGCCCTTCAGATCGCGCGTTGCAGTATTGGCCGCGAGGGCCGCCAGAGAGCCGCGGGCCAACTCCTCGTGAAGCTTGGTCAGCTCGCGGGCCATCACGGCGTTGCGTTCGCCGAGCACGTCGGCCATGTCGGCGAGGCTGTCGGCGGTGCGTTGGGGCGCTTCGAAGAAAATCAGCGAACCGGGAATAGATTTCAGTGTGGCGAGGCGCGTGCGGCGGGCTGCCTGCTTTGGCGGCAAGAAGCCGGCGAAAAAGAATGCGTCGGTCGGCAAGCCGCTCGCTGAGATCGCGGCGATTGCGGATGAGGGGCCCGGAATACAAAAAACGGCGTGGCCGGCTGCGGCGCAATCGCGGACCAATTTGAAGCCGGGATCTGAAATGAGCGGCGTGCCGGCATCGGAGATCAACGCGATGCGGCGGCCCAAATCCAAATCACGAATCACGCGGGAGATTTCGGCGTCTTCGTTATGATCATGGAGCGGGCGCGTCGTGGCGCGGATCGAGAAATGTTGCAGGAGCTTTCCCGAGTGGCGCGTATCTTCGCAAAAGACGACATCGGCGCGAGCTAGAACCGACAGCGCGCGAAGCGTTACATCGCCCAGGTTGCCGATTGGAGTCGCGACGAGATAGAGCCCCGGCGCGAGCGGATCCTGCAGCAGCCGCGCCATATCTCGCGAGACGGCAGCCGTCAGGTGCGCATGATGGGGGCCAAGCGGGGAGGCTGCGTGATCGCCTTCATGTTCGTCGTGAGCATCGTTGGGCAAAGAACGTTCCGTCCTGCAATGCAGAGCCGGCTGAGCAATGCCGCCCGCCGTAAG
>JANOCZ010000426.1:0-2137 GCA_031412455.1 Hyphomicrobium sp.
GCAACCTCAGCCGCCCCAGCCGCAGTCGCCGACGGTTGCAGCGATGCTCTGAATGCCGCCCTCAAGGCCGGCAAGCTGAACTTCGTGACCTCGAGCTGGGAAATCACGTCCGACAGCTACAAGACACTCGACGGTATCGCCAAGTTGGCGAAGGACTGCTCCGGCGTCGTCATCGAGGTTGCCGGCCACACCGACAACACCGGCCGCGCGCCAAGCAACCAAACCCTGTCTGAAATGCGAGCTAAGGCGGTCGTGGGCTATCTGACCCGCGCCGGCGTCGATGCCGGCAAATTGAAAGCTGTCGGTTACGGTCAGGACAAGCCGGTTGCCGACAACGGCTCGGCGTCAGGCCGTCGCCAAAATCGCCGTATCGAGTTCAGCGCCACTTCGAACTAAGACTGTCTGCGAACAGCGCCCACAAAAAAGCGCCGGAACCTGAGGTTCCGGCGCTTTTTTTTAAACTTCAATTTTGCGCGTGTCGCCCGCTCTAGCCCTTCGCTTCTTCAACTGGAACTTCGCCAGCGGTCAATTCAGCCTGCAAGCGCTGCGCCTGTCCGACCCAATCCTGCTTCTCGATCGCGCCTTTGAGGTTCAGCGTCTCGTCGATGTTCGCAATATCCTCGTCCGACAGCGTCGCGATCTGTTCGACGCGGTAGCAGTTGAGCTGCTTCAAGCGGCCCATGATGTCGCTATTGATGCCTTTGATCTGGGTCAGATCTTCGGGCTCGCCCTTGGGCTTCTTGAACCCCTTCCATGCCGCGTTAAGGCGGCGGGCGCGGGCGTCCGTGCGTTCGAAGATGCGCGCAGCTTTGCCGCGGCGTCCACGCAGATAATACAACTTGGCGCGGCGTACTTTACCGCGGCGAATGACTTCGATTTCGGCGATGTAGGGCGAGTAAACCGGGAACACGCGCTCGACGCCTTCACCGTAGGAAATCTTGCGAACCGTGAAGCTCTCGTTGATGCCGGCGCCCGAGCGCGCGATCACCATGCCCTCATAGGCTTGCAGGCGCGTGACCGCCGCTTCAACCTTGCCCTTGGCTTTCTTTTTGTCTTTGGGATCGCCTTTTTCGGCGAGTTCTACGACCCGTACCATCACTTTGACGGTATCACCGGGTCCGAATTCGGGGACGCCCCGCTTGGCGAGCACGGCATCCATTTGCTCGCGCTCGATCTGCGCAATAATGTTCATGTGTTTGATTCCATGTTGTTTTTCATTAACGCAGAGGATCGGCGCGCAAGCTAAAAGCTCCGCACCGTTCATGCCGCCCTTATGGGCAACCCATTTTTTGGGTAGTTGTGTTGGCCTTCTCCTAACCGAGACGAGCCGTCTTGTCGAGTGCCGCGTCTGTTGTGCTAAGCCGCAGCCAAGCAGCGCGCTAGCCTCGCAAATCGGTCACGGCGTCGTGAATATATCAATAAAGCTTAGCGCGAGCTGACACTTGACCCTCGCTGCAAACGGCGCACATAAGATGGCCTGCTACGGACTAACCGTCCGTGGCCTGACCAAGGGGTTAGGTATTTGAAAGATAGCGTAAATTCGCTGCCGGCCAACCCGGCTTCTACGGAGAGCATGTTGAGTCGCGCGATCGCGATCGTCGGCATAGGTTTAGCCTCGGTTGATTACGTTGCCGGTACCATTACTCTGGACGATACGACAGCTTCCCTCTTCGATCTGCCAGCCAACGTGCCGCTCCCTCGCGCCCAAGTTCACGCCCGCTTCCACGCAGACGATATTGCGCAAATAGAAAACGCCATCGCCGCCGTTCTCGATTCAGTCGGCAACGGCTTCATGTCGATCGAACACCGGATCGTTCGCTCAGACGGATCGATTTTCTGGGTCAGTGCCCGCAAGCAAATCGAATTTGCCGACGACGGCACCGGCCGGTTGCGTCCCATCAGGGGTGTATTGGCGATCATGGACCTGTCGGCCAGCAAAGCTGTCGAGACGGAAAAATCCGAACAACAAGAGCGCATGCGCTTGGCCACGGAAGCGACAGGAGTAGGGATCTGGGAATGGAACATCCAGAGCAACCTGATCCGCTGGGATGGACAGATGTTTCGGTTTTACGGTGTCGATCCGACACCGGACGGATACGTTTCTTACCGTTCCTGGACGGATGCTGTTTTACCTGAG
>JANOCZ010000427.1:0-1626 GCA_031412455.1 Hyphomicrobium sp.
GCCGCCGCCGGCGGCGACCATGATGCAGCCACCCAGCGCCATCCACATGCCACTGAGCACTTCGGCCGCTTTGGCCTGCGACGGCAAGCAATAATACAGGCAGGAGGTGCCGAAGATGCCCACGTGCTCTGGAACATCGGCACCAAACGGTGGGGCGTACATCCGGTAGACGAGCTGAAGCGTTGCAAGCGATCCAGCTATGCCAATGAGCCGTGCTGCCGTCCTGCCGGAAAACGGACTTCGGCCTGCGGCTGTCAATCCGACGAGACCGGCAGTAACAAGCGCCGACAGGAGGATCATTTCCGAAGTCTGTGGAATGGACCACCAAGCAGCCTTCCGAGCGCCTTCAAACACGTAGAAGTCCGTGAATAAGGACGTTATCTGAAGAACAGCGCCAACGATGGCTAGCCACAGCGCCAAAGATAAATTTCGCATGACCGGCCTCCACCTGCTGCCGCATTTCTCGCGATCAGCGGTCATCCAACTATCGCGTTAGCCGCTGACACGTGTCAACGCATTGCGGACCTTTCTCGCGGGATGGCTGAGCTGGGGACCGGGTGATCAAATTGGTCAACTTTGAAAAAGTATTCAATTGTCTCAGCCTCGCCGGAAGTGCGAGCCGCCAATTCGCGCTAAACATTCTGACCCGGCAACTGCGGGCGCTAAGGGCCGCTTTGTTCGTAACGATTGAACGAGTTCGACGAAAGTCGAGCAGGTCGTCTCGAACTGCATGCGGAGACAAGATCAGACGCAGTTCCCCGCCACGATCATGCGACCGTCTATTTGAATCTGAACTTGAAAGGCAGCAATAGCGTGAAGGTCTCGCCCGCCATATCACTTGGCGGCATTGGGAGTGGACTGGCGCGGGCAACGACATTGATGGCTTCCGCGTCAAGAGCCAGCGACCCCGAAGTCTTGACGACGTGCGATGAAACAATGCGGCCCTGGCGATCCATCGTGAACTCGAGGCCTACCTCGCCTTCAATCTTTTTGCGCCGCGCCCCGGCCGGGTAGCGCTTGAAACGGTTGACGTGGGTGACAAGTTCCTTTGCCCACGTGGCCCGCGCCTTCGATTGTTGCGGCGTCATGGCAATACGCGGCGCGGCGGCAGGTGCGCGTGGAGCCTCGATCTTCGGCGGCGCGGTCGGCAGAGGGACATTCGAGGTTTCAACTGGAGGCAATGGTTCTGTTTCCGTAGGCTTTGCCTCGGGTTCCTTTTCAGGCTCCTTTTCGACCACGGGCTCGGGCTTGGGCAATGTCACCTCTGGCTCGGGCGCCAGCGGCGACTCATCGACCTTGGGCGTTTCTTCCGTTTTCGGCTGATCTTCGGGCTGCACGGGAGGCGTGTCCGGAGGCGTCTCCTCCGCGACCGGGCCTGGTGCGACATCAGGTGTGTTGGACTCAACGGCGACCGGCAATGGCGCCAGTTCAATAACTACTGCGCCTTCAGGATCGTCCGGTTCCACCGGCTCTTGCCAACGCATCAGTGAGTACGCCCCGGCCGCAGCGTGGAGCATGACAACCACGACCAACGCACCAGCCCATCGCGCAAATTGCCGGCCGGGCACACCAAGGCGATTGGGCTCTCGAGTCATGGCGGTGCCGCGGGCGTGGCAACGGGCTCAG
>JANOCZ010000428.1:0-5111 GCA_031412455.1 Hyphomicrobium sp.
AAGACGCTGTTGTTGACCAAGCTATCGAGAGCGTTTTGCGCTTCAAACATCATGACCATCAAATCTAGACGATCGATGTTCTCGTCATGGGGAAGTTTGGCGAGAGTCTCCATTTGCTCGGAGAGCAGCCAGACATATTGCAAAGTTATACGGATCATTGGCGGCGTGGCCCAACTGTGACGAGCACTCATTCAAGAATGCTCCTTACACGATTCTGTGTTTGGGAAGTATAATATCCCGACACCCCGTCAAGAACAAAGATAGAACATGAAAACGGCCAGCGGAGGTGACTCCTCTGTGTTGCAGAATAATAACTGTGGAAAAAAAAGTCAGCTCACCGCTTTTCAGTTGACTGAGGTAAATGTTAAAAGAGGCACGTTAGACAACCGTAGTTCTAAAAACATCATTGGTGCGAGTATGTATCGAGTACGCAACCAACCCCGGCGCGTTGAGCGCCACCGCGATTTGTTTTCACGCGTCTTAGACGCGGCTATACAATCGACTGACGCCATGTTCGATATCGTATTTACGGTCGTGGGCAGCATTTTGGGCGAACAAAGGCGGCATCATTCTGCTCGAACAAAGCCGTTAAACAACGCCAAACTGTTTATCGGCAACCCTCCGGTTGTGGATCTTCGCCTCGATCGCACTCCAGATCATGGCGGCGATATCGTTGCCGCCAAAGCTTTTGACCTGACGGATCCCCGTCGGTGACGTGACATTGATCTCGGTCAGAAATGGCCCGATGACGTCAATGCCAGCAAACAACAATCCGCGCTTTTTTAATTCGGGCTTGAGACGTTCGCAAATCTCGTGATCGCGCGCGGTGAGCTCGACACGTTCGGCTCTTCCGCCGACATGCAGGTTAGACCGCGTCTCGCCGATTTGCGGCACGCGGTTGATGGCCCCGGCGATCTCCCCATCAACGAGAATGATGCGCTTGTCACCCGCCGACACCTCGGCGCGAAACTCTTGTACCATGAACGGCTCGCGGAAAACGGTCTGGAACATTTCGACGAGCGATGACAGGTTGCTGTCCTCAGGCTTGATCCGAAACACCGCCGCGCCGCCGTTGCCATAGAGCGGCTTGACGATGATGTCCTTGTATTCGGCACGAAACGCAATCACGTCTTCGATCTGCCGCGTAACCAACGTTGCCGGCATCAAATCAAGAAAATCGAGCACGAAGAGTTTCTCAGGCGCATTTCGCACGTGGCTCGGATCATTGACGACGAGCGTCTTGGGATGGATGCGCTCGAGCAGATGCGTCGTCGTGATGTAGCCCATATCGAACGGCGGATCCTGCCGCAGCAGCACGCAATCGAGCGCGCCTAAATCCTCCACGCGTGGATCTGATAATTTATAATGGTCGCCGTATTTATCGTTGACACTGAGCGTATGTCCGCGCGCCAGAAGCGTGTTGCCAGCAAGCGCCAGATTGGGCGGCGTATAGTAGAATATCTCATGGCCGCGCTTTTGCGCCTCGAGCAAAATAGCAAACGTGCTGTCGCCGCGAATATCGATCCGCTCGACCGGATCCATTTGGCAAGCAATGCGCAGCGTATCGCCCAAAGTATCCGTCCCATCCGCAACTAACTGTTTTTGCTACGGCCCAGAATGAAGCTGTAACACGAAATTATCCCATCACCTGGCATCGATAGTTTTTCCGACGTTTTTCCGCAAGACCATAACAAATTGCAGCAGATTTCGATGCAACTTGCAAAGCGCACGGAAACGCAAAGTTACGGGGTCGCGTGTACCGTTGCATCCAGACGTTAAGGATTGCAAACATGATCACACCTGAGATCACTCAAGCTTTCAAACAAGAACGACGGCAAACCCGGCGCAAAGCCGTGCGCCTCAAAGCCAAAGCTGGCATCCGGTACGGCGCGCCCGAGCCGTGCAGCGTGCTCAACATTTCACCTATGGGCGCGCTTCTTGAATTTACCGAGCCACAGAAACTCCCCAAATACTTCCGCATCTCGATCGACAGCGCGATGTTCTCAGCCGACTGCGAAGTCCGCCATCAAGAGGGCCGAACCGCCGGCGTACTATTCACGTCGAACCGGATGGAGGCGTTAGCGCTATTTGGCTGAACCTAACCTGCGCAGACAAGTCTACAAGAAATTATACGGATCGATATCGAGAGATATCCGCACATCACCTTTGAATTTTGGCAGCGCGGCTTCCCACGCCCGCAGATAGCTCTGCAGGTCGATGTCCTTGGGCGCACGCGCCAGCAACCGCCAACGATAACGCCCGCGCACAACGGCAATTGGCGCTTCAGCCGGCCCCAGCACCGAAATTTTATCGGACAGCGGCGCGAACCGGCGCAGCTCTCGCGCTGTCCGCTCTGCCAATTCCTTGTCGCGGGCCGATACGACAATTGCCGCGAGCCGGCCGTAGGGTGGCAACAAACCCGCTTGCCGCGTCTTCATCTCGTAATTCAAGAAAGCATCGCGATCGCCCGCGACGATCGCTTGCATAATCGGATGCTCGGGCAAATGCGTTTGCACGAGCCCGCGTCCGACGAAATGCGTTCGCCCTGCGCGGCCCGTGACCTGATGCAATAATTGAAACGTGCGCTCACCGGCTCTGGGATCAGCACCGTGCGCAAGACCAAGATCGCCATCGACAACGCCGACCAGCGCCAGGCCGGGGAAATTGTGTCCCTTGGCGACGATTTGCGTCCCGATGATGATGTCGACCTCGCCGCGCTCAATCGAATGGATCATCTCCCGCATCTCAATCAAACTCGGGATGAGGTCCGATGACAACAATGCCAATCGTGCTTGCGGAAACCGCTCGGCAACCTCTTCGGCAACGCGCTCGACGCCGGGCCCGCATGCGACCATGCTATCGGGCGCCGCACACTTCGGGCACTTCTCCGGCAGTGCCAGCGCGAACCCGCAATGATGACAGTTGAGTCGCTTGCGGAAGCGGTGCTCGACAAGCCACGCTGAACATTGCGGACACTCAATGCGATGCCCGCACGACCGGCACAAGGTCAGTGGCGCGTAACCGCGGCGATTGAGGAACAGCAGCGATTGCTGACCTTTCTCGAATGTCTCGCGCATGGCCTCGACCAGCCGCGGCGCGATCCATTTGCCTTTGTCGGGAGCCTCGCGCTTCATGTCGATGACCGACACGTCCGGCATCTGAACACCGGAGAACCTCCCCGGCAAAGAGACATGACGATAGCGCTGCGTAATGGCGTTGACGTAACTCTCGATCGACGGCGTCGCCGATGCGAGGATGACTGGAAACCTGCCGAGGTTCGCGCGCACGACGCACATATCGCGCCCCTGATAATGCACCCGGTCGTCCTGTTTATACCCCTGATCGTGCTCTTCATCGACGATGATCAGTCCGAGCTCGGGGAACGGCAGGAACAACGCCGACCGTGCTCCGATCACACAGCGCACGTCTCCGCGCGCCACACCCTTCCAGATACGGCCGCGCTCGGCCGGTGACAGCGCTGAATGCCATTCGACCGGCTTGACACCAAAGCGCCGCTCGAAGCGATCGAGAAACTGGCTGGTCAGCGCGATCTCCGGCAGCATGACCAAGGCTTGCTGACCGGCCTCGAGCGTCGCCGCCACGGCTTCAAAATAGACCTCCGTCTTGCCTGAACCCGTCACACCATCGAGCAGCGTCGCGGAAAAATTGAGCCCAGCCACCGCGCTTCGCATCGACGCGACGCCGCGCTCCTGATCGTCGGTGAATTGCGTTTTCGCATGTTGCGGATCGGGTCGCGCGAAACCGCGCTCGGGGATCGCGACTTCAACCAGCGTCCCGGCATTGACGAGTCCGTCGATGACCCCGCTGGTACACCCAGCCATTCGCGCGAGTTCGGCTTTGGCGCGAACGAGGCCATCGCCAGCGATCTCCAAGGCCTTGGTCCGCGCTGCCGTCATCTTCGCTGGCAATTTCGCGCCATCGACGATCGCTACGCCGAAACGCGGCTTGGCCGGCTCGAACGCCTCCTGCGCGCTCATGAACATGCGCGCCACCATGCCGAGTGGAGCCAGCGTGTACTTCGCGATCCATTCCGCAAAGCGCAGCGAGATGACCGGCAACGGCGGTGTGTCGAGCCGCGACGTCACGGCCTTCAGTTTTTTTGCATCAACCGGCTTTTGCACACCGCGCTGCTCATCCCACACGATACCGATGCGGCTTTGCGGACCAAACGGCACGAGTACGAAACAACCTGGCGTAAGCTCGATGCCCTCTGGCAGCAGATAGTCATAGGTTTGATCGAGCGCGACCGGCATCAGCACAGGCACCGTCGCGCCCGGTGCGCCGTCAGGCGGGGCGGCTTTTAAGTCTAAAGGTGCAAACAGGCTATCCAAATGCCCCACTGCCGGACTAGAAGCTTCAGTTCAGAATCAAAGGATGTAGCCTAGCCCTCGCGATGAGGCGAGCTTGGGGCAAATTTGCTCATCCGGTGGGGACTAGAGGAGACCGCAATGAAATTTTTCGTCGATACCGCGGACGTGGCCGAGATCAAGGAGCTCGCCGCGACCGGCCTTCTGGATGGCGTGACGACCAATCCGACGCTGGTCGCCAAAGCCGGCCGGGACTTCAAGGAAATCGTTGCCGAAATCTGCAAAGTTGTACCAGGCCCCGTATCTGCCGAAGTCGCCGCAACCGACTATGAAGGCATGATGCGCGAAGCCGAAGTGCTGCGCAAAATTGCCAACAACGTCACCGTCAAAGTGCCGTTGACCATGGACGGCCTCAAGGCTTGCCGGGCCCTGACGCGCGACGGCACGATGGTCAACGTGACGCTGTGCTTCTCCGCCAACCAGGCCCTGCTCGCGGCCAAAGCTGGCGCGACATTCGTATCGCCGTTCATCGGCCGCCTGGACGACATCGGTTTAAACGGCATGGATGTGATCCGCGAAATCCGCACGATCTACGACAATTATCCAGACCTCTCGACTGACATTCTGGCTGCCTCGATCCGCACCGTGAACCACGTCAAGGAAGCCGCGATGATCGGCGCTGATGTCGGCACCATGCCGCCGTCGATTTTGAAGCAGCTGGTGAAACATCCCCTGACCGACTCAGGCCTTACACAATTCGTCGCCGATTGGAAAAAAACCGGC
>JANOCZ010000429.1:0-3922 GCA_031412455.1 Hyphomicrobium sp.
GCCGTCACGGCGCCGATGCGGCCAACGATCGACGGCAAGAACGGCAAGGCGCATAGAACCGCGAGGGCTGGCATAGCTGCGGCAAGTCCGATGATCCACGCGGGTTGCTGCCAGACTTCAAACGTCAGCGCGGTCAGTGGGAAGCCGATGCCGAACGAGACACCCACGCCGAAAGCTGCGGCGACGACGGCTGAAAGGCTCAAGTACCGGTCGCGCACGGTGAGCGCTGGCGCTTGGGCAAGCGTTGCCGCTTGGCCGTCCGATGAAGGTGTGCCGAGGTTGCTCATCGAGCGGCTATGGCAGCCTTGAGCGCCCGTGGCAATTCTGCAGCGAAGATATCGAGCTCGGGGTCGCGGCCGCACGACAAGCGAATGCAGCGATCGATGCCGGAGGCGATAGGCTTGCGGACGAACACGTCGCGCGTGAGCAATTCGTCCATGACGCGCTTGGCAAAAGTGCCGTCGCGCCCGCAGTCGATGGCGACGAAGCTTGCGGCTGAGGGGAGCGGGCTCAGGTTGGCGACGCAGGCAATGTTTGCGATGCGGTCGCGGGCAGCAGCGAGTTTGGCGACGGTATCTGAAAGATAGGCTTGGTCGGCCAGGGCTGCCAGCGCGCCCAACTGGCCAACGCGGTTGACGCCGTAGTGATTGCGGACGCGGTCGAACATGGCGATGTTTTCTGCCGCGCCGATGCAGTAGCCGACGCGCGCGCCAGCGAGCCCGTAGGCTTTGGAGAATGTGCGGTAGCGCAACACTTGCGGGTTCGATACATCGATCGGCGGCGCAGTGCCGGGTGGTGCAGTATCGACGTAAGCTTCATCGAGGACGAGCAACGTCAGCGCCGGGAGTTCGGCGATCATCGAGGCCAAGTCGGAACCGCGCGCTACGGAGCCCATTGGACTGTTGGGATTGGACACGTAGATGAGCCGGGCTGATTGTCTGCGTGCCGCCTCGAGCAGTTGTTGCAGATCTTCGCGGTCATCGCGCATCGGTAGCAGCGTCAGCCGCCCACCGTGGGCTTGGACATGAAAATTGAATGTCGGGTAAGCGCCGTCGGAGGTGATGACTTGATCGCCCGGCGCGATGAACATCATACACGTCAGACCCAACAGTCCGTCGATGCCTTCGCCGACCATGATGTTTTCAGGCTCAACACCGTGGAACGTTGCAAGAGCCTGGCGCAGATCGTGATTTTCGGGATCGGAGTATTTCCAGTTTTCAGCGGCAGCTTCGCGCATCGCTTCGATGGCGCGCGGAGAAGGACCAAAGCTCATCTCATTGGCGCCAAGACGGGCGCGGAACGGCCGGCCGCGCGCGCGCTCCATCGCTTCGGGGCCGACGAACGGGACGAGGCCCGGGAGGGCTGCGATGTGAGGCACGAACGGCGGTCGCGTCATGGTGCCGGTCCTGGCAGGACGAAGTACTCGCAAGATTTGCAAGTCATAATAGACCAAGTCCCGCCAGCGTGCGGCGCATCGGGGCTGGCATCTGCGCCAATTGATCGGCTGCGCCGCGTTTCAGATCGGGCGGCGCGTCGTCGGCGCTCAGATAGCGCCAGCCTTGGAACGGACGGCGCACCACTGGGCGCACTGGATGAAGTTCAAGATCAAGCAGGATCACGCAACAAGGCGAGCCGTCGGCTTTTTTGCCATCATCGAACCCGGCGATCAGCTGACGCACGGCGATAGTATTTTTGATGACCCAATAGAGCGAGCCGCCCGCTTGCAGTTCTTCACACCGGGTCGGCCGTTGAAACGTCGTGTGAAATGCCAGCTGCTGGCCGGCACGAGTTTTGCGATGGCGCGGCCGCGCTTGCCATTGCGCGAGATCATCGATGCTTGATGCGCCGACGCAGAGCTTGACGAGATTGAGGGTCATGCGCGCCGCCTTCTCACCGGGCTTTGCAGGTGCCGGCGTATTGGGCGAACACGGGTTGGCCCAGAATGCCGAAGTGGCGGGAATGGACAGCGGGATACGCGCCGAGTGCTGAATCCAAATCGTAGATCGTTGTAAGATTCAAGAAGCCTTCGTTGGCGACTTCGAGAAAGCTGTTGGCGTTGAGCGCCCGGACCACGCGAAGTTTGCCGGCAGGCTTTTGCTCTATCGTCAGTTCAGCCGTTTGCTTGTCGACGTCGATCGAGGAAATTTCGAAGTTCAGCGGCGACGGTTGTGCCGGCTTCATCGCGCCGGCATCGACGCTCCAGCTCGTGCCTTTGTCGAACGAGCACGCGTAGGCAGTCGGTGCTGCGGTTTCGGCCTGGGCTGCCGGGCCGGTGCTCGCGACACCTACAAGGCCTGCGACCAGAGCTGCCAGCGCACGGTTTATCGAAAGCATTCAAAATGTCCTTTGACCAGCGGTGACATGACGGCGGTAAGCTTAGGCCATTCAACGAAGGCGCGCGCGGTAAAGCAACCCCTTGCGTTGTTATGGCCCCGGGAAGAGCGGGCACGGCATCGACGCAAATGCAACATCTGTCGCGGTAGAGCTTGTCGTGGGTGCCCTCCTTCGAGGGCATGACGTTTCTTTGCGGGGTTGGGGAGTCTATCGCCACCCTAAACTCATGTGATGCAGCGGCGCCATTGTCGCTGGAAATCTGCAAGTTCTCCCGGCCTCGACGTTGGAGCGGCGCGACTTTGCCGGTATTTTAAGGCGAGATGCTCAGGCGGGAGCACTTATGAGTCGCACGACCGATTTTCATCGTTTGAACGTTCGCGGGGCCTTCCGTGATCTGGCAATTTGCGTTGCCGGTCTCGCCTCCCTCGCCGGGTTGTTGGCGATCGCTGGATGCGCTTCTGGACCGGACGTGGCGACGGCTTCGATTTTGACGCCGATTGCGGTTTCGGTGGCTCAGTCAGCACCCGCTGCGACAGCCGGCGCTTATGTCATGTCGGCTGAGGAACTCGCGTTCGACTGCAAAAAGCTGACCGGGCGAATGCAGATCCGAATTCTGGAAATCCGCGATTACGACGAGCGCAACCGGACCTCGGCGATTTCGCGCAGCTTACAAAGCGGCGTGGCAGCGGTGACTGGGGGAACGACGGCTGGAACCGATCCGAGCGGCGCTTATGCGAAAGATCGCGCCATGCTGGACGCTTACAACGCTCAATTGGCAGCGATGGGCTGCAAGACGTACGACCTCAATGCCGAGTTGCAGCCAAAAGACTTTCGAGCGACCCCCAGCGCCACGATCAAACCCGCCGCGGGGCCGGCTGGGAAGCGCTAGCCGTACCGGGGCCTGTTGCTTCCTGTCGCACAATTGCGCGGTCGGCTATAGAGTTGCCGCATGAGCGATACCAACCGACAAGAACCCGACCCGCGCTTGCGCGCCAACACGGTCCCCTGGCCGCCGATATTAATTGCTGCCGCCGTTATCGGCGCATGGCTTTTGGGGCGCGTCGCTCCTCTTGCGTGGCCCGGCCTTGATGATGCGGCGTCGCATGTGATCGGCTGGGGTTTTGGTTTGATTGGAGTGGCGTTGATCTTCTGGAGCGTGCGCACGCTCAATGAGGCCGGGACAACGTTTCGTCCAGACCGGGGCAGCAGCGCTCTCGTCACGCATGGTCCCTATTCCCGGTTTCGCAATCCAATCTATTTGGGCGACGTGCTCGTGATGCTGGGGCTTGCGGACTTGACGCAGAACGTCTGGTTCGTCGTTGCCGCCTTGGCCTTCGCGGTGCTCGTCACCGTGTTGCAGATCCTGCCTGAGGAGCGTCATCTCGAAGCCCGCTTCGGTGATGCCTACCGGCAATATCGCGCGCGCTCGCGGCGCTGGATTTGACCCACGATGGCCATCGACTACGGGGAGCGGGAGCGGGAGTTCATCGACGGGCTCGAGGCTGATACGGGCCGGTCGCTCGACGGTTGGCTGACGGCCATCACGCAGTCTGGCATTCGCGAGCGCAATCAAATCATCGATTGGCTG
>JANOCZ010000430.1:0-1591 GCA_031412455.1 Hyphomicrobium sp.
CGCCGGAGACGGTTTGGCTTTCATCCGATACCAAGATTGCGGGCGTCGTGACGATCGAACCCAACGTCTTTTTCGGACCCGGCGTGACGGTCGAGCGCGGCGCGCAGATCAAGGCCAATTGCCACTTTGAAGGCGCGGTGATCGGCGCCAATGCCCGGATCGGGCCCTTCGCCCGCCTGCGTCCAGGCGCGAAACTCGAAAGCGATGTCCATATAGGTAACTTTGTCGAAGTGAAAAATGTGACCCTGGGCATCGGCGCTAAGGCGAACCATTTGGCTTACCTCGGCGATGGTTCGGTGGGCGCTGGAGCCAACGTCGGTGCCGGAACGATTTTCTGCAACTACGACGGCTTCAATAAGCATAAGACGGTGATTGGCGACGGCGCCTTCATCGGCTCAAACTCATCCTTGGTCGCGCCGCTAAAGATCGGGGCAGGAGCCTATATCGGGTCGGGCAGAGTGATAACGAAGGACGTTAACGCTGGCGCGCTGGCGCTCGAACGGTCGCCGCAAGAGGAACGGCCCGGCTGGGCGGAGAAATTCCGCACCATGATGTCTCGTCGCAAAGCGAAGTAACAGCGCTTAACCGTGATGGTCGCAGCCAAGAGCGGCGATTTGAGGAAAGCATTCGCAAGCACGGCTCTTGCATAGACGGCACCAAGAGGCCGGCCATGGTTCGGCCCGAAACGAGACGAACTGAAACATTCTGTGATTTGAGATCGCCATTAACCCTCGCCATCGTGATCCGGGGTGGGGCCTTACAGCAGGGACTAGCAAATGTGCGGGATTGTCGGAATCCTCGGTAAAACAGCCGTCGCGACGAACCTCGTCGATGCGCTGCGCCGCCTTGAATATCGCGGCTATGATTCGGCCGGCATCGCCACCGTTGAATCTGGCACGCTCGAGCGCCGCCGGGCCGAAGGCAAATTACGCAATCTCGAAAAGCGGTTGTTGACCGACCCGCTCGCAGGCCGCACCGGCATCGGCCACACGCGTTGGGCCACGCATGGCCGCCCAACGGAACGCAACGCTCATCCGCACATGACGGCAGCCGTCTCGGTTGTCCACAATGGCATCATCGAAAACTTCCGCGATCTGCGCTTGGACCTCGAAGCCAAGGGACACAAGTTCGAAACGGACACCGATACGGAAGCCGTCGTCCACCTGATTTCCCACGAGATGCAGAACGGCTCGTCCCCGGTTGACGCTGTCCGCGCGGCGCTGAGCCAACTCCAAGGCGCATTTGCGCTGGGCATCATTTTCGCCGGCCACGATGACTTGATGATCGCGGCGCGTCAGGGCTCACCGCTCGCTCTCGGCCACGGCTCAGGCGAAATGTATTTGGGCTCGGACGCGATCGCATTGGCGCCCTTTACTGACGTGATTACTTATCTTGAGGAAGGCGACTGGGCGGTCATGCATCGCGCGGGCGCCGAGATCTATGATCGTGCAGGCACCCGGGTTGAGCGCCCAAGCGTCAAGTCGGTGGCAAGCTCGCTGCTGGTCGACAAGGGCAACCATCGCCACTTTATGGCGAAAGAGATCCACGAGCAGCCCGACGTCATCAGCCACACGCTGGCCAACTACATCGA
>JANOCZ010000431.1:0-5328 GCA_031412455.1 Hyphomicrobium sp.
GTTACGGCCTATGACAACGCAAAATAGCCTGGACGGGACGGCTCAGACGTCGAAGTCAACCGACGCGTCGATCGAGGTCGATGTGGTCGTTGAGCCGGATGCTTGGCCAGCGCTTCCAGATGCGGTGGCCGTCGTGCAACGCGCTGCCGATGCCGTGGCGGCTTCCGGCAAACTCGATGGGGCTCAGGTTTCGGTCACTATCGCGCTGTCTGATGATGCCGAAGTCGCAGCCCTTAATGCTCAATTCCGTGGCAAGCCCCGACCGACGAACGTGTTGTCGTTTCCCGCGGGGCGAGGCGCCGTTGCGGGGTGTCTCGGCGATATTGTGCTAGCGTACGAGACGGTGATCGAAGAGGCTGCGGCGCAAAATACATCTGTTGCCGATCACGCCCAGCACCTTGTTGTGCATGGCATTTTGCATCTCCTGGGGCATGATCACGAGACGCGCGACGACGCGGAGCGCATGGAAGCGCTCGAAATCAGCATTTTGGCCGATCTTGGCATCGCAAACCCCTACACGGGCGAGCTCGTTACCGCTAATAAGGAGTGACGGGGATCTCCCTCTGTTCAAGACCATGACCGATCACGCAAACGACAAGACTTCGACCGACGTGACTCTTACTGAGGAAGCGCGGGCGCTAGGCGCGCAGGGGTGGCTACAGGTTTTGCGGCTGAAGCTCGGCATGACCGGGCCGCAGACGCTTCGCGACACGATCGAGGGCGCGCTCAAATCTCCGGCTGGCTCGACCGAGACGTTCAGTGACGCCGAGCGCAAGATGCTCGAGCGGCTTTTGCGCTTTGGCGCAAGCCGCGTTGCCGCGATCATGGTGCCGCGCGCCGACATCACAGCGCTCGATGAGAGCGAGCCGATAGCTGAATTGTTGCGCACGTTCGAGGACGCTGGCGTGTCGCGCATTCCTCTCTACAGCGAGACGCTCGATGATCCGCGCGGCATGATTCACGTGAAAGATCTGTTCCGTTGGCTGATGGCAGAAGCCGCCGCTGGCAACGGTATCAAGGCGGGCGGTTTGGTCGAGCCCGGCATCGCGAAACAACCCAAGACGATGCTCGATCTGTCTCACGTCGATCTCAGCCGCCCGATCACAACGGCGAAAATTCGCCGCCAAGTGCTTTATGTGCCGCCCTCGATGCCCGCTGCTGATTTGTTGATCCGTATGCAGGCGACGCGCATTCATATGGCGCTAATCGTCGATGAGTACGGCGGCACCGACGGTCTCGTCACAATCGAAGATCTCGTCGAACAGATCGTCGGCGACATCGAGGACGAACACGACGAGGACGAAGAGATCAACATCAGTTCCGATCCGAAGCTCGGCATGATCGCGATCGCGCGCACGCCGGTATCGGAGCTCGAGGAGCTGATTGGCATCAAGCTGCTCGATGCCGATGAAGAGATCGACATCGATACGCTCGGTGGTCTGGTATTTTCAATTCTGGGGCGCGTGCCGGCGCGGGGCGAGTTGATCCGGCATTCGACTGGCGTTGAATTCGAGGTTCTCGATGCTGATCCGCGCCGCGTGAAGAAGCTCAAGATCCATCTGCCGCGGCCAGCTTCTGCCCGATCACAGACCGGCGCGTCGCAAACGTGATCGAGGCGCGCGCTGTCACCCGTCCGTACGTTTTGCGATTGCGGGATGGCGTCGCTCACCTGTCATCGCGGCGGCGTGCGCTCGTAGCGTTCGTCGCTGGGGCCGCATCGGTTCTCGCCTTTGCGCCGGTTTATTTTTCGCCAATCCTGTTCGCGACACTGCCGGTTTTCGTATGGCTGATCGACACGTCGCCTACGCCCCGGAACGCCGCGATCGCAGGCTGGTTTTTCGGCTTTGGCTATTTCTTCTTCAATCTGTTCTGGATCGGCGAAGCGTTTCTCGTTGAGGCCGACAAGTTTGCGTGGCTGCTGCCGTTCGCCGTCACGCTGCTGCCGGCGGCGCTTGCCTTGTTCTGGGCCCTGGCGGCGGGCGTGTCGCGGATGTTTTGGAGTACCGGGCTTGCGCGCGTTCTCATCTTCGCAGTGACGCTCAGCGTCGCTGAATGGCTGCGCGGCCATGTGCTGACCGGCTTGCCGTGGAACGTCATCGGTTACGCACTGACCGCGCCCGTCGAACTCATGCAGAGCGCGGGTCTGTTTGGCATTTACGGGCTGACGCTGCTGGCCTGCATAATCTTTACCGCGCCGCTCGTGCTGCTTGCCGATCATGATGCGCCAGCATCGCTGCTCGTTTGGATGCGATCGATTGCCGTGGGGTTGGCGCCCCTTGCAGCGCTGTGGGCTTATGGGTCGATCGTTCTGCAAACGCCGCAAACCTCCGTGCCGGGTGTGCGTTTGCGCATCGTGCAGCCTAGCGTTCTGCAAACGGAAAAATGGCGGCCGGAATTTCAGCGGCGCATCTTCGATGATCATTTGGCGCTATCGGTGATGAATGCCGCGGGGCGCAGGGACGACCTGGCGGGTATCACGCATCTGTTCTGGCCCGAGGCGGCGATGCCGTTCTTGCCGCTCGAAGCGCCGAAGGCTCTCGAGGCAATTGCCGAGATGTTGCCGCCCGGACGCGTCCTTGTTACTGGGGCGCTGCGGCGGGATTCTGCGCCCCAAAGCGGTGCTGCGGCTCAAGTCAACGTTCGGGCCTACAACAGCATCATGGTGTTCGATGATGCAGCCCGGCTGACGGCAATTTATGACAAGGTGCACCTCGTGCCGTTTGGCGAGTATTTGCCTCTCGAGCCTTTGCTCACGGCGCTAGGCATAAAAAAGCTGACGCATGGCCACGGGGCGTTCAGTTCCGGGGCCGTGCCAAAGCCTCTGCTCGCTATTGCCGGACTGCCGCCGGCCGCGGGCCTGATCTGTTATGAGGCGTTGTTCCCCGGTCAGGTGGTTGATGCGGCCGTCAGGCCCGGGCTGATCATCAATGTGACCAACGACGGCTGGTTTGGAGATACGACCGGGCCGCGACAACATTTCCACCAGACCCGGGTGCGTGCGGTCGAACAAGGTGTGCCGCTGATACGCATCGCGAACAATGGCATCTCGGCCCTCGTCGACCCCTTCGGCCGGGTCCTCGCGTCGCTTGGGATGGACGTCAAAGGCGTCGCTGACAGCGATCTTCCAGCGGTGGTGCGGGCGCCGCCTTACGCTCAATTTGGTGATTTGCTGTTCACCATCATGCTCTTTTTTGGCGGGCTCGCTGGTTTTTTGCTCCACCGCAATGGCCGTGCAAATTGAAGCGCTTAAGTTGTCGCTCTCAGGACGGCTCACCTGCGGTTGACGCCAATCCAAAGTGCACCTAGGAAGTGTGTTCGCTCGGGGCGGATAGGCGTAGGGCAATAGCTCAATGGTAGACAATCAGTTGGTAGATGACACGGGCGATGACCTGCCGCGGGGCGCTTCACGGCGCGCCAATCCGATGGATGTGCACGTGGGCACGCGCGTCAGATTGCGACGCATGTTGCTGGGCATGAGCCAGGAAAAGCTTGGCGAGCATCTGGGGCTGACGTTCCAACAGGTTCAGAAATACGAGAAGGGCGTCAATCGCATCGGCGCGAGCCGGCTGTTTGATCTTGCCAAAGTTCTAGGCGTGCCGGTGCAATTCTTTTACGACGAAGCGCCGGTTGGCACACACGGTCATGCGATCGAGCCGCTGACGGGTTTTGCCGAGCAACCGAATGAGGGTTTTGTTGTCGAGTTTCTCGGAAGCCGTGATGGACTCGAGTTGAACAAGGCGTTCGCGCGGATCAAAGATGCGCGGGTTCGGCGTTCGATCGTCGATCTCGTGCGCTCTCTTGCTGGCGAAGAAAATCACAATTCCGATTAAGTCCGGCTTGCAGTCGCGGACCCTGCTCAGATAACAGCGGGGCGGCGTTATGCACACCTCGCGCGCGTGCCGTATCCTTGACCCTTCATGCAAAGACTGCAACAAACCGGCCTAATTTCGAGGGTGGCGGCGTCACGCTGCCGGTGCTGCTTCGCGCCCATACCGCTCATCTCACGCATCGACGACGTCATCTAACTACGGGGACCAACGTGGCACGCAAGTCTTACCTGTTTACGAGCGAATCTGTATCGGAAGGTCATCCCGACAAAATTTGCGATCGCATTTCAGACGAAGTGGTGGATTTGTTTTACCGCGAAGGGATCGCGGAAGGCCTCGATCCGTGGATCATCAGGGCCGCGTGCGAAACGCTGGCGACGACCAACCGGGTCATCATCGCTGGTGAATACCGTGGGCCGCATGGGTTGACTGTCGAGAAAATTCAGAATGTGACGCGGCAAGCGATCAAGGACATCGGCTACGAGCAAGAAGGCTTCCATTGGGCCAACACCAATATTGAAGTCATTCTGCACGGGCAGTCGGCCGACATCGCCGCCGGTGTCGATGCGAAGCAGCCTTCGAACCAGGAAGAGGGTGCGGGCGACCAGGGCATCATGTTTGGTTACGCGTGCACGGAGACGCCTGAGCTGATGCCGGCGCCGATTTTTTACGCTCACAAAATTCTTCAAGATTTGGCAATTGATCGTAAAGCCAAAAAGGGCGATGCGGCCAAGCTCGGGCCTGACAGCAAGAGCCAGGTAACTGTTGCTTACGAAAATGGCCGGCCAATCGGCGTTACGCAGATCGTCGTCTCGCATCAGCACATCATCGAAGATTTGTCGTCGCGGCAGGTGCGCGACATCATCGAGCCTTACGTCCGCCGGTGCCTGCCAGAAGGCTGGATCAGTAAAGACACGGTCTGGCATATCAACCCGACTGGTAAGTTCTATATCGGCGGACCAGACGGCGACTGCGGGCTGACGGGGCGCAAGATCATTGTCGATACGTATGGTGGTGCGGCTCCCCATGGCGGCGGCGCGTTCTCCGGCAAAGATTCAACGAAGGTCGATCGCTCGGCGGCATATGCGGCGCGCTATTTGGCGAAGAACGTCGTTGCGTCGGGAATTGCGGACCGATGCACAATCCAGCTGTCGTACGCGATTGGCGTTGCCAAACCACTGTCGATCTATGTCGATACGCACGGCACGGGCAAGGTCGACGAAGCGGTGATCGAGAAGGCGCTGGGGCAAGTCATGGATCTCACGCCGCGCGGGATTCGTACGCATCTGGATCTCAACAAACCGATCTACGCGCGCACGGCGGCCTACGGTCATTTCGGGCGTCCAGCTGAAAAAGACGGCGGGTTCTCGTGGGAAAAGACCGATCTTGCCGCGACAATCGGCAAGGCGGTTTCGTAATCGTCGCGACGGTCACAGCGCGGATGTGCGTTCACGCTGCCGGTCGCATTATCGGCGGTGAAGCATCATGACCGGCGATCAGC
>JANOCZ010000432.1:0-1905 GCA_031412455.1 Hyphomicrobium sp.
GTCTGGTCGTGCCCGTCGTGCGTGATGCCGATCGGCTCAGTCTCGCTGAGATCGAGCAGAAGATCACCGTATTTGGGCGACGCGCGCGCGATGGCAAGTTGTCGATCGACGACATGCAAGGCGGCACGTTCACGATTTCGAACGGCGGCGTTTACGGCTCGATGATGTCGACACCCATCCTCAACGCCCCGCAGTCCGGTATCCTCGGCATGCATCGCATCGAGGAGCGCGCGGTCGTCAGAAACGGACAGGTTGTGGTCCGGCCGATGATGTATCTCGCCATGTCCTATGATCACCGGCTTGTCGATGGCAAAGAGGCCGTCACATTCCTGGTGCGCGTCAAAGAGTGCCTCGAAGATCCGCAGCGTTTTATCCTGGAGCTATAAGTCTCGATGGCTGGACCTTCCGCGACTGGACCCACCCCGCCTCCATCCTACGACCTGATCGTAATCGGCACGGGGCCCGGCGGTTACGTTTGCGCGATCCGGGCGGCACAGCTCGGCTTGAAAGTCGCCGTCGTGGAAAAGCGCGCGACGCACGGCGGCACATGCCTCAACGTCGGATGTATTCCGTCGAAGGCGTTGCTGCATGCGTCGGAGTGTTTCGCGGACGCTCAGCACAATTTTGCTGGCATGGGCATCGAGGTCGCGCCGAAGCTCGACCTTGGAAAGATGCAGGCGTTCAAAGCCGACGGCGTCAAGGGCAACGTCGATGGCGTTGCGTTTCTGTTGAAGAAGAACAAGATCGACAGCCATCGCGGGACCGCGCGGATTGGAACGGCCGGTAAGGTCACGGTGACTTCCGACAACGGTGAGGTGCTGACGCTTGAGACCAAGCATATCGTCATTGCGACGGGCTCGGACGTGGTGAAGTTGCCGGGTATCGAGATCGACGAGAAAGTCATCGTGTCATCGACGGGCGCGCTCGAACTGAGCCAAGTGCCGGGCCGGATGCTGATCATCGGTGCTGGCGTGATCGGGCTCGAGCTTGGATCGGTGTGGCGCCGGCTCGGGTCGGACGTGCTGGTTGTCGAATACCTCGATCGCATTTTGCCCGGCATGGACGGCGAAGTCGCAAAATCGTTTCAGCGCATTCTCGAAAAGCAGGGCGTCAAGTTCAAGCTATCGAGCAAAGTCACGGGCGTCGCAAAACAGGGCCACGATCTCTCGGTGACCGTCGAGCCGGCGAGTGGCGGCGCGGCCGAGACGCTGGCAGCCGACGTGGTCCTCGTTGCAGTCGGGCGGACACCTTACACCGACGGACTTGGATTGGCGGAAGCCGGTATTGCTGTTGATGCAAAAAAGCGCGTGTTGGTCGATGGCAATTATCAGACAAATGTCTCTGGGATCTTTGCGATCGGCGATGTGATCGCGGGGCCGATGCTTGCGCACAAAGCCGAAGACGAGGGCGTTGCGGTCGCGGAAATTCTCGCTGGGCAAGCCGGGCATGTGAACTACGGCGTCATTCCGAATGTGATCTATACGCATCCCGAAGTCGCGAGCGTCGGGCGCACGGAAGAAGAATTGAAGGGCGATGGGATCGCGTACACCAGCGGCAAATTTCCATTCACCGCCAACGGACGCGCGAAGGTCAACCGCACGACGGACGGTTTTGTCAAAGTGCTGGCTGACGCCGATTCAGACCGGATTTTAGGCGTCCACATCATTGGTCCGCACGCCGGAGAAATCATTGCAGAAGCTGCCGTCATCATGGAATTTGGGGGCTCGGCGGAAGATCTCGCGCGAACCTGTCATGCGCATCCGACATTGACCGAAGCCGTCAAGGAAGCCGCAATGGCAGTCGCGAAGCGCGCCATCCATATGTGACGCGCGAATGTGATGCGTTGCGTTACTCCACGGCAGTCACTGTGAAGCCTTTGTCGCGAAACAGCGTAACCAAGCCGTC
>JANOCZ010000433.1:0-2093 GCA_031412455.1 Hyphomicrobium sp.
CATCGCGTTTGACCGACGCCACGTCGTCATTCTGCCGGCGCACGTAGGCGGCGTAGCGGGCGTCGGTTTCAAGTTGCGAAGCGATGCGCGGCGCGAGGTTTGCGAGTTCGGGCCAGATGACCGCCAACCGTTCAATCGAGATTTCGGGGAAGGCTAAGAGATCGAAGGCCGAGCGGCGTTTGCCGTCGCGATTGACGGCGAGGCCGTGCTTAGCGGCTTCCGTCGGGGTCAGCGTCAAGTCAGTCAGCCGTTCGAGGCCGTCTGCGAGAGACTTCGCCTTCACTGTAAACGCGGCAGCGCGCTCAGCCCCCACGACGCCCAGCGCCATGCCGACCGGCGTCAAGCGCTGATCGGCATTATCGGCGCGCAGCTTCAAGCGAAACTCCGCGCGCGAGGTGAACATGCGATAGGGCTCAGATACCCCGCGGGTCACGAGATCATCGATCATCACGCCGAGATAGCCTTCGGTGCGCGAGACGGCGAAATCGGCCGCGCCACCGCCGGCGCGTTTCGCAGCATTGATACCGGCGGCTAAGCCTTGGGCGCCGGCCTCCTCGTAGCCCGTCGTGCCGTTGATCTGGCCAGCGAGAAATAGTCCGGGCAAGCGTTTGACTTCGAGCGCTGGGGTCAGCTCGCGGGGATCGACGTAATCGTATTCGATCGCGTAGCCGGGGCGGCGGATGACGACGTTTTCGAGGCCCGGCATCGTTTTCAGGAAGGCCTGCTGGACGTCGACCGGCAACGATGTCGAGACGCCGTTGGGGTAGATCGTGTCGTCGTCGAGGCCTTCGGGTTCAAGGAAGATCTGGTGTGAGTTGCGGTCGGCAAAGCGCACGACTTTATCTTCGATCGACGGGCAGTAGCGCGGGCCGACACTCGCGATTTGGCCCGAATACATGGGCGATTTTGAGAGATTGGCGCGAATGATGTCGTGCGTCGCAGCTGTCGTATGGGTGATGCCACAGGCGATCTGCGGGGTCGTGATTTTGTCGTTGAGGAATGAGAACGGCACCGGCTCGTCGTCCGCCTGCTGCATCTCAAGCCCGGACCAGTCGATCGATTTGCCGTCGAGGCGCGCGGGCGTTCCGGTTTTCAAACGGCCGAGGCTGAGGCCCAGCGCGTAGAGGCGCTCGGACAGTTTCAAAGCGGGCGCTTCGCCGGCGCGTCCGGCCGGGATTTTCTGCTCGCCCATGTGGATCAGGCCGTTCAAGAACGTGCCCGTGGTCAGCACCACCGCGCCGGCGGTCAGTTGCGTACCGTCGGCCAGGATCACGCCGGTGACGACGTGATCGTCGACACGCCCTGTCGTTGTTCTTTCTTCTCCCTTGGGGAGAAGGTGGTCCGAAGGACCGGATGAGGGGCTCTGGCCTTGAACGGACAGCGAAGAGACGTGAAGCCCCTCACCTGTCACTTCGTGACATCCTCTCCCAAAGGAGAGGAAAGTGGATGCGTCGCCACGTTGGTGCGCATATCGAGAGCGCTGACGCGGACACGGTGACACGATCAGGTCTTCGACGGCGGATTCGACGACGGTCAGGTTCGCGGTTTCGGCGATCGCTGCCTGCATCGCCTGGCGATAAAGTTTGCGGTCGGCCTGGGTTCGAGGGCCGTGGACGGCTGGGCCCTTGGAGCGATTGAGCAGGCGGAATTGGATACCGGCTTGGTCGGCGACGCGGCCCATCAAGCCATCGAGCGCGTCGATCTCGCGGACGAGGTGGCCCTTGCCCAAGCCGCCGATCGCCGGGTTGCACGACATTTCGCCGATCGTCGCGGCGTTGTGGGTGACGAGCGCGGTTTTGGCGCCCATGCGCGCGCTGGCGGCCGCCGCCTCGCATCCGGCGTGGCCGCCGCCGACAACGATGACGTCGTAGGTTGAGTACTTCATGTTTTGCCTGACGGCATAGGTCAATCGTCCGCTTGAGTTTCGCGTGCAATGTAGCTGAGGCGCGATTGAACGCAAAGCGGCGTGGGGTCCGCGCGCATAGAACTCGTCGCACGTCCCCTCACCCCGACCCTCTCCCAAGGGAGAGGGAGAAGTGGAGTTTCACGTGAATCATCGAGCGCGGGATTTAACCAACGCGGCAATTGCCGGG
>JANOCZ010000434.1:0-2245 GCA_031412455.1 Hyphomicrobium sp.
GATCGAGCCAGCGTTCGGACTGAGCCAGCAGGCAAACCTCTGGAGTGCGGGCTTCCTCGCACTGGCAACGGCGATTGCCGTGTCGGGTCTGATGATGCTGGCACTCGGCGGACCCGCGATCGGCAAAGTTGCGACCGATACGCCCGCGATCGATTCGCCCGCCGCGCCGCTGACGTTCATTCAAAAGGCGCGTTGGGTTCTCTATTCGGCTGTGCCGTCTGGTCTGCTCGTCGCCTTCACCACGCATCTGTCGACCGATATCGCCGCCGCGCCCTTCCTTTGGGTCGTGCCGCTATCGCTGTTTTTGCTGACCTTCGTGCTCGTCTTCCGCGACCGCCCTTTCATCCCCCACGCACTTATGGTGCGCATCCAGCCGCTGCTGATCGCAATCACGATTCTGACTCTGATTGGGACGATGTTCGACTGGTGGCAATCGAGCCTCGTCGCTTTCTCGAGCTTCCTCGTGACGACCCTGGTCGCCCACCGCGCTCTCTATGAAGATCGCCCGGCGGCCAGCCACCTGACGGAATTCTACCTGTGGATGTCGTTTGGCGGCGTCGTCGGCGGCATGTTCGCAGCGATCATCGCGCCGCAAATCTTTAACGCGACTTACGAATTCCCACTGTTGCTGACGCTGGGCATGCTGTGCCGTCCAGGCGTGTTCTCGAGCCTGGTTCCAGATGGCGATGAAACCGAAAAACGCCTGCTCGGCATCGGCGCGCTGATGGCGGCATGCGCTCTGGGCTTCGGTTTCATCATTCAACACACGCAGTCCGACCAGCAAGCCTGGATGATCAGCATCTACACGATCGGCGTCGGCTTCGTTTTCCTGATCGCCTATCACAGCTACGCCAAGCTCCAACTCCTGATCGTCGCCGCGCTGGCAGCCGTCGTCGTGTTCCTGCCGTCGAACCTGAACCGGGGCGACCCCTCGCGCAGTTTCTTCGGCGTGATCCGCGTGCTTGAAAGCGAGAACGGCCAAGTCCGCCGCTTCCTGCATGGCACGACCAGCCACGGCGCGCAGCGTTTGAAAACCGCCGATGGCCAACCGATCATGCCGCCGGTGCCTGCAACCTATTACTACGCTGGATCCCCGATGGCCAAAGCCGTCGGCGTTGCCCGCGATGTGAGCGGCAAGCCGGCGTCAAAGTTTCGCGCCGGTGTCATCGGCTTGGGCGTCGGCTCGATGGCCTGCTATTCGAAGCCTGACGAAGCCTGGCGGTTCTACGAAATCGACGCTGCCGTGCTCGCCGTCGCAGCTGACTCCAAGCGATTCAATTTCTTGTCCGCCTGCCGTCCGGGCGCCGACGTCGTGATCGGCGACGCCCGCCTGACGCTTGCCAAGGAAGAGACCGCAAGCTTCGACTATCTGCAGATCGACGCGTTCTCCTCCGATTCGGTGCCGACGCATTTGCTGACCGCCGAAGCTGTCAAGATGTACCTTGATAAATTGGCGCCAGCCGGCGTGCTGGCAATCCACGTCTCAAACCGCCATCTCGATTTGGCCCCGGTCGCCGCTGCCGCCGCCTTCGCCACACCTGGCACGCATGTCGCCGTGGTGCGCAATAACCCGGTCGAAAACTCGCTCGACTCCGCGGCATCTGTCGTCGTCATTATAACCAAGGACGAAAACGCCATCCGCCCGATCATGGCCTGGCCGGTTGCTGTGGTCGAATACGCTGCCACGATCACACCCTGGACCGACGATTACTCAGACATCGTCTCGGCGCTGTGGCGCGTCTACGGCCGCAAACAGTAGAAGTCGTCGGCAAAATTTTGACGCGGTCAAATAACGGGCGCCACCTCAGACGTGGCGCCTCTCGCGTTGTGCCGCGGCCCAAAAGCCCGCCCGGTTGCATACTGGGCACCTCGGCGGCTAAGAGAACGGCTAGCTCTCACGTTCAGCCACTCAAGGGTATTCCATGCAGGTCGACGAAGCGACCGTCCGGCGCATTGCGCGGCTGGCGCGCATCAAAGTCACGGACGCGGAGGCCAAAAGCCTCGAAAAGGAACTGTCTGGCATTCTCGACTGGGTGAAGCAACTCGACGAGGTCGACACCGCGGCCGTCGAGCCGATGACCCGCGTCGTGCCGATCGCCATGAAAATGCGCACCGACAATGTCACCGACGGCGAGATTGCCGCCGCGGTGACGGCGAACGCGCCGCTGGCCGAAGACAACTTCTTCGTCGTCCCCAAGATCGTGGAGTAGGCCATGTCCACGACCGACCTGACAAAACTGACACT
>JANOCZ010000435.1:0-7944 GCA_031412455.1 Hyphomicrobium sp.
ATCGGAAAAATTCGGCGCGCAATGCATCGTCGTCGCCATCGACGCGAAGCGGGTCGATCTTCCCGACGTTCCGGCAGGCTCGCGGAACGCGAGTCGGAACGTCGAAAAAAAGTGGGAAATCTTCACCCACGGCGGCCGCAACCGCACCGGCATTGACGCGATCGAGTTCGCTCGCGAAGTCGTGGCATTGGGTGCCGGTGAAATTTTGTTGACCTCGATGGATCGCGACGGCACCAAAGCTGGCTTTGATTTGGAGCTAACCCGCGCCATCGCCGATGCCGTGTCCGTGCCGGTCATCGCCTCAGGCGGCGTCGGCAATCTCGATCATTTGGTTGAAGGCGTCAGCAAAGGTCACGCGAGCGCCGTGCTCGCCGCCTCGATCTTTCACTTTGGCACGTACTCGGTGCGTGAAGCCAAAGCCCACATGGCCAAAGCCGGCCTCGCCATGCGCATGGACTGAGGGAACTCGCTCTTTGCGGAGTAGTCGTCGTAACGAGCCACGTCTTTCCTTTCCTGAGGGAGAGGATGTCCAATGCACTTTCCTCTCCTGTGGGGAGAGGATGCCCGAAGGGCAGGTGAGGGGCTTCACTTCGTCCCGTCTCGAACCACAGCCCCTCATCCGGCCTTCGGCCACCTTCTCCCCAAGGGAGAAGAACGAGGCGTCGCCAGCCTCTGCACTAACCCAGCCTCTACACTAACAGAAGAGGTCACCTCCATCAAACCAAAATCTGGCCGTTCGCGAGCATGTTGGACGCCGACGTTTCGTGCACGCCTTGCAAATTGACGAGATCGATGAACGACGTGCCGATCTTGACGGACACAAGCGTACCCGCCGCGCCGTCGGTCAGCTTGACGATGCTATCGAGCGGAGTTGCAGCCGTGAAGGCTTTGACAAACTCGTGCAGGTTCAGCTTATCGCCGCCGCCGAAATCGGTAATCGTATCGGCGCCGAGGAATGTCGAGCCCTTCTGCACGTCTTTAACCAGCCAATTGAAGAGATCGTTACCAGCGCCGCCTGTAAACGTATCGGAACCGCCCATGCCGCGGAACGTGTCGTTGCCCGCACCGCCGTCAAAGAAGTTGCTCGACTTGCCGCCCTTGAAGATGTCGTCGAATGAAGTTCCGATGAATTTCTCGATGCCATCGACCGTATCACTGGTGTAGCCGGTAACAGTTTTCAGGCTCGCGTCCACGTTGACGGCGTTGGTTGCCGACGAATAATCGAGCGTATCAAACCCTGACCCGCCGACGTACTTGTCGAGACCTGATCCAGCGAAAATGTAATCGTTGCCGTCACCGCCGTTGACTTCGTCGTTGCCCGAGCCGTCGTAAATTACGTCGTTGCCGGTGCCACCGTCGATCTTGTCGTTGCCGTCGCCGCCGGTGAGCGTATCGTTGCCAGCACCGCCAGAAATCGTGTCGTTGCCCGCGCCGCCGTCGATAGTATTATTGACGGAGCTGCCGGTCAGATTGTCCCCCTGCGCCGTGCCGATAATCCCTTCGATCGACACGATGCGATCGACGCCGAGGTCGAGGCTGACCATCGTCGTTGATCCAAGATTGATGTTTGCGGCGAACGCCGAACCCGATACGTCGATCGTATCGAAGCCCGCGCCGCCATCATAAGTATCGAGACCTGCGCCGACCACGAACGTGTCGTTGCCACCGAGCCCGTAAACGAGATCGTTGCCCGTGCCGTCGATCAGCACGTTGTTGCCGCCGCCGCCTGTAATTTTGTCATTACCAGCACCTCCGTCGAGGCGATCGTTGTCGCCGCCACCGATGAAGGCCACGTTGAGCGTCTTCGTCGTGCTCGCCGTCTGACCCGTCGATTCGGTCGTCGTTGCGGTCACATTGACATTGAACGTTGATGCGACGGACGACATGACGTTGAGACCGCTGAGCTGGGCGGGCGTCAAGCTCCACGAGCCGTCGGTGTTTTTGATGCCAGCCGATAATGTGGCGCTGGCTGGCATGCCGTCGATGCGGATCGACATCGACTCTGAACCGTCAAGATCAACTAGAGCAGCACTGATCGCCAATGCTGCGGTCTTGACCTGAGCTGGCCCCGAGCCGGTGATGGTATCGTCACCGGCACCGCCGGCTATGACATCGTTGCCGGTCGTCCCGGTCAACACGTTGTTGGCGCTCGTGCCGGTGAGCGTGACGCCCAAAGCGGCGCTGACATCGCTGACAGTGAGGCTCGCCGCGTCAGCAACCGCGCCGACATCGACGCTGACGGTTTGCGTGGTCGAACCGCCTTGGCCGTCCGACACGGTGACCTCGAATGCATCGGTGCCGCTGTAATTATTCGCCGCAGCGTAAGTGTACGCACCAGTCGTCGCGTTGAGCGTCAACAATCCGTGCGCTGGGCCTTGGCTGACAGCGAAGCTCAGCGTGTCGCCATCGACGTCGCTCGCTGTGACCTGACCCGAAACCGAAACATCCTCCTGCGTCGCAACCGACGCCGAAGCTGCCGCGACCGGACCATCGTTGACTGCCGTCACGCCGACGGACACCGTCTGCGTGGTCGATCCGCCTTGTCCGTCAGCGACCGTGACTTCAAACGAGTCCGCGCCGTTGTAATTTGCGCCCGGCGTGTAGGTATACGCGCCTGTTGCTGAATTGAGTGTCAGAGTTCCGTGTGCCGGACCCTGGCTCGCGGTAAAGCTCAGCGCGTCGCCGTCAACGTCGTTCGCGGTGACCTGACCTGAAACCGAAACATCTTCTTCAGTCGTGAGCGAAGCGATCGCGGCCGCTTCAGGTGCATCGTTGACCGCAGTGACGCCGACCGACACGGTCTGCATAACCGATAGGCCCGCAGGATCGGTGACTGCGACTTGGAACGAATCCGCGCCGCTATAATTTGCGCCGGGCGTGTACGTGTAGGCACCCGTAGCTGTATCTAGCGCCAATGACCCGTGTGCTGGACCCTGATGCACAGTGTAGGCAAGGACATCGCCGTCAGCATCGGTCGCTGTGACCTGGCCAGAAACTTCGACGTCTTCCTGCGTCGCGATGGCAACCGCCGCCTCAGCGACCGGCGCTTGATTGAGGAAATAATCGATCGGCCGCTCGACGCCATCGAGCAAAATTTTCACGTACTCGATCGTGTTGATCGTAATGCCGAGCGACGCCAGCGTGATGCTCGATCCCGTCGTCTGCGTTGATTGGGCGGCAATCGATCCAGCCGTTGCGAACTTGTCTTCCATCCACGCCTTCAACGTGGAGAGATCCGCGCGCATCGCATCGCTGAGCGTCGCGGCGGAAAGCTCGAGCACAAATGTATCGATGCCCGAACCGCCGTTGATGACATTCATGCCGGCGCCGCCGTACATGATGTCGTTGCCCGCGCCACCGTTCAGGCTGTCATTGCCGTCGCCGCCGTACAGCGTGTCGTTCGCGCCGTCGCCGAACATGTTGTCGTCACCGGCTTCGCCGTAGATTGTATCGTCGTTGCCGCCGCCGAAGAATCCGTCGTTACCGTTGCCACCGTAGAGAATGTCGTTGCCGGCATCGCCGGTCAATGTGTCGGTGCCTTCGCCGCCATAAATAATGTCGTTGCCCGCGCCGCCGTTGATGCGATCGTTGCCCAGGCCGCCGTCGATCAAATCATCAAGCGTTGTCCCTGTGATGATGTCATTAGCGGCTGTACCGTCGATTTTGGCCATAATACGCGAACCTGTAACAAAATTCTTCCCCGAGACTGGCCCAACATACGTCATAGAAAATAAGACGAGGTTCGCTGGCCCGGAAAAATTCTCGAAATTTTTGCTTCAAATTGCATCGTCGCCGGTAACTTTTGGGTAACCGGCCGGCGCAGCAGTTTTGGGCTCGAAGCGGCACAAATCCGCGATGGGGCACCGCCAGCATTCAGGCCGTCGCGCCTTGCACAGGTAGCGCCCATGCAGGATGAGCCAATGATGCGCGTGCATGGCATAGGCGTCCGGCACCGCCCGCATTAAGTCTTCCTCAACCTCAAGCGGATTTTTTCCGCGCGAAAGGCCGATGCGGTTCGAAACCCGGAAGACGTGCGTATCGACCGCCATCGTCGGCTGCGCAAAGGCGATGTTTAAAACAACGTTCGCGGTCTTGCGCCCGACGCCGGGCAGCGCCTCGAGCCGCGCGCGATCGCCTGGGACGACGCTTCCGTGTTCAGCAACCAGCCGCTCCGACAGCGCCATGACGTTCCGCGCTTTGGTGCGAAAGAGACCGATTGTGCGCACGTGCTCACGCACGCGATCTTCGCCAAGCGCCAGCATCTTCTCCGGCGTATCGGCGATCGCAAATAGCGCTCGCGTTGCCTTGTTGACGCCGGCGTCCGTCGCCTGCGCCGAAAGCACGACGGCAACCAGAAGCGTAAAGGGATTGACGTGCTCGAGTTCGCCCTTGGGTTCCGGCGCCAGCTCATGAAACCGGCGAAAAATTTCCACAACGTCAGACGCAGGCAGCCGCTGCACCTTTTTGCGACGCGGCTTGAGGATCCGTTTAGACTTGCCTTTCGTTTCTGGAGTGTCGATGCTCGCATCCACACGTGGCGATGTAGGTTTTTGCATTTTGAATCCGTCGGTGCACAGGCAGCGAAGAGAGACGAACGACGAGAGACGAACGAAGAGAGAGGAACGGTGAGGATGACCGGGAGTCCAGGCGAAAAGCAATCCGAACCTGCCACGCAGTTCGTGCTCTATCCCCATCGCTCTCTCAGTCAGCCAGGCTTTGTGGTGCTGATGTCGGTTTTGAGCGTCGTGAGCTTCATAACGGGCGTCGCCTTCTGCATGATCGGTGCATGGCCCGTCATGGGCTTCTTCGGCCTCGACGTGGCCCTCATTTACCTAGCCTTCAAGCTCAACTACCGCTCTGGCCTTGCCTACGAGACGATCGACCTGACGCCGGCGGTCCTGACGCTGACCCGCGTCGATCCCAAAGGCGCACGCCGGTCGCTCGCGCTCAACCCGTATTGGGCCCGCGTCAGCGTGACGACCGACCGTCCCGATGGCCGCACGTCGTTGCGCATCGTTGCTGAAGGTCGCGAGTATGTGCTGGGTCAATTCCTGACCGATGACGAGCGCCGCGACTTCGCCGACGCCCTGTCCGGCGCACTGCTCACCGCCCGGCGCGGCGGCTAATCGCTGGACTGCCTAACATTGAGCTACTCATCGTTGATCAACGTCAGCGCCGCTTGCCGCTCGCCGTACTTCAACTTCAAAAATTGTGACCGCGCCGCCTTGACGTCTCGATCGGCACCCGTCTCCGCGGCTTTTTTCAAGGCTTTTGTCGCCGCATGATCGGCACCCACAACGAACGTCAGCGCGCCGCCGAGCCGCCCCATCATCGCCGCGTCGATCTTCGTTTCGTCCACTGAACGCATCCTTCGCGAAAGCTGCGGTTTACTTAAACCGCCCGCCCTTCTGCAGCACTTCGATTTTGTAGCCGTCGGGATCTTCGATGAAGAAGAATTTGCCGAACGGTTGCCCGTCGTGCGTCATCGTCTTGATGTCCTTGGGCGCATATCCTGCAGCCGCGATACGCGCATGTTCGGCCTCGAGATCATCGACCACGAACGCGAGGTGCCCATAGCCGTTGCCCAGCTCATAGGCCTCAGCCCGGCCCTTGTTGACCGTGAGCTCAAGCTCGAAATCGCTCGAAGCGTTGCTCATGTAGATCAGCGTGAAGTCCGGCCAATCGCGCCGGTCGGCGATCTTCAACGCAAAGCACGACTGATAGAACGCCACGCTGCGCGCTTCATCGAGCACGCGGATCATCATGTGGATGGCTTTGGCCATTTCAGCTCTCCCGACTAAAGCAAATCAAAGCCACGGCCGCGCGTCAGCAGCGGTCTTCTCGTAACGATCGATTGCCTTGTCCTTCTCGAGCGTCAAGCCGATGTTGTCGAGGCCGTTCATGAGGCAGTGCCGCCGGAACGGATCGATATCGAACTTGATCACGCCGCCGTCGGGCCCGCGAATTTCTTGACGTTCCAAATCGATGGTGACCTTGGCGTTCGCGCCGCGGTTCGCATCGTCCATGAGGCGATCGACGTCAGCCTGCGGCAAGCGGATCGGCAGGATGCCGTTCTGAAAACAGTTGTTGTAGAAAATATCAGCGAAGTCCGTCGCGATCACGCAGCGAATGCCGAAATCGAGCAAAGCCCATGGCGCGTGCTCGCGACTCGAGCCGCAGCCGAAATTCTCGCCCGTCACCAAAATTTTGGCCGCCCGGTATTGCGGCTTATTCAGCACGAACTCGGGCACTTCCTCACCAGTCGCCGTATCGAAGCGCATTTCATAAAACAGTGACTTGCCAAGACCTGTCCGCTTGATGGTTTTCAGGAACTGCTTGGGAATGATCATATCGGTATCGATGTTACGCAGCGGCAGCGGTGCCGCTACGCCTTCGAGAACCGTGAACTTATCCATCAGGCGTCATGCTCCAAAAAAAAATGTCGTCAGGCTCGCAGCGCATCGGCCAGCGCTCGGAAGTACCCCTCCGCCGCCGTCAGCCGCCGCGCCTGCCGGAACGCGCCATGCTCGCCGATCGCGGCTTCGAGTTCGAAGGGTTGCAAGTGTTCGAGCCGCCGTTTAACGCCAGCCCGCTTGCGTCCGTCAAGATGATGTTGAAGCGCGGTCATGATTGTCTCGACATAACCGGCAATACGCCCCAGTTCGCGCGTTGCTGCCAGCAGCAGAGTGCGATCCTCGGGCGCCGCCTCCAGCGCCGCCAGCGCCGCCGCAGCCCGGCTTAACGTGGCCGCGATCTCCTCGGCATAAAGCGCCACCTTCTCGCGCCTCGTCCGGTCGATCTCGGCAATCTGCCCGACCCACTGGTAGATGACTTGCCCAAGGTCGACGAGGTGCTTGGCATAATCGGCAAGGCGCATATCTGAACTCCGCTCGCGGTCGTCGAGCCGAATCTAGGGGCGCCCCAGGAGGGGGAGGATAACTTATTTCAGCGGGGCTTATTTAATCGTCGGGTCGGCGTAGCACTTGCGCATGTATTCGCACCGGTGACTGCCCGAGAAATGCATGCTGTCGCCCTTGGCCGGGGCGATGAAACTGCAGATTTCCTCGACCCCGTCCGGCGTTAACCACTGTTGACGCCGCCCGCGCTGCACGGCGAAGCAATCGGCGGTCTCCTCGTCGGGACCGCGGAATTGGTGGCCGCATTCGTGCGCGAAGATCCACTGCTTGACGGGTGTCGAAACCTTGTCGAGCAACTTCGGGTTCATGATCAGAAAGCCCGGATACGCCGCGCCGTAATCGTCAAGCTGTGTGTCGATCACCGTTGGCCGCTGACCGCACAGTTGCCGGCGGCCGTCGATCTTGAACTCGCCCGGCGCCAACAGGTGCGTGTCCCCGCCGATTTGCTTGACGTATTCCTCAGCCGTCGGCGTCGCGTCCTGGGCCTCGACAGCCAGACCGCTGACTGCACTCAACAAAATCGCGACGCTGATGCAACGCCAACCGAATTTCGAACGCATCGTAGTGCCGGAAGAAGTCATGCCGGAAAAAACTTCCTGCTAAAGGTTGGTCGGCAGTCGCCACGTTTGCCCTTATCCCGCACATAAGCCCGATCGATTGTCCGCGAGCAAGTCTTGACAGCGAAAATTTCTAAGCCGCAGCCTCAGACTCGATATTTTCCATATCTTCGTCCGAAAAGCCGAAATGATGCCCGATTTCGTGAATCAGGACGTGAGCGATCAGATGCCCCAACTCCTCGTCGCCAGCCGCCCATTCATCGAGGATGGCCCGCCGGTAGAGGAACACCATATCGGGCTCGCGCGGCGCATCTGAGACGCTCTGCTTATCGATACTGACGCCTTGATAAAGTCCGGTGAGATCGAACGCGTCTTCGATCTCCAATTGGTCCAGCACGTCGTCGCTAGCGAAATCCTCGACGCGGATAACGACGTCGCCGGCGAGGCCACGGAACTCGCCGGGCAATTTG
>JANOCZ010000436.1:0-2167 GCA_031412455.1 Hyphomicrobium sp.
CGAGACGAGCCTCGATCCCGCCTCCGCCGAGAAGCTCGCGGCGGCACTGACCAAAGCCGTCAATCGCATGCTCGTCTGGGACATGCCGGCCGCAATCGATAGTGCGCCGCCGCCCGCAGCAGCGCCAGCGTCCAAAACCAAATCGAAATTTCCCACGCCCTCAAAGGCGCCACCTGCCGCCACCGCAGCCCCAGCTCCAAACGCGGCCCCAATTCCGGTCCAACCTCCAACCTTCAACCCCTACGCGTTTTCGGCCATGGTCGTCTTAGCGAAAACCGGCCGCGACGGACTTTTGAAACGCTTGGCCGATATCCGCAGCATTGAGCACCTGAAAGCGCTTGCCGAAGCCCAGCATCTCGCCGTCAACGCCAACCTGAAAAAAGCCGACGACCTGCGCCGCGCGATCGTCACAGCCACCGAGCAGCGCCTCGCCGACCGCAAAGCCGCCGCCAGCTAATCTGCTTCGTCATCCCCGCGCCGCGCATTGCAAATGCGCGGATCCTGCGGCGGGGACCCACGCCAAGCATCCGCACTTAACCGCACTCACCTCCCCTCAGCTCTCCCTGCACCCCGGCTTGCTTGAAAGGTGAGCGCAATGGATGCGGGCCGGCCCCTCTCCCCACGCTCCACTCTCATGCTATCGTCCCCTCTTGCGTGAGGGACAAAATTTCACATGACCACCGGCAACTCCCCGACCTCTACTTCTCCCTCCACGACCGACAAGCCGCTTCTCCGCTCGATCGGCCCGTTTCAGTTGGCCCTCTATGCGCTCGGCAGCATGTTGGGCTCTGGCATTTACGGCCTGATCGGCAAAGCCGCGGGAGAAGCGGGAACCGCCGTCTGGCTGGCCTTTCTTGTTGCCCTCGTCGCGGCACTCCTGACCGCACTGTCCTATGCGTCGTTGGGCGCCCGCTACCCTCGAGCCGGCGGCGCGGCCTACGCGACGCAGCGCGCTTTCCGGCTACCAATTTTGAGCTTCACCGTCGGCCTTGCACTCGTATGTTCCGGACTGACATCGGTTGCCACGCAATCGAAAATTTTCGCAGCCAACCTGCAATCGTTGTTCGGGCTCGACGCTCTCCCGCCCTCCGCACTCGCACTCGGCTTTATTCTGATCATGACCGGCATCGTCTTTCGCGGCATCCGCGAGAGCATGTGGGTCAACGTGCTGTGTACCCTGATCGAAGCCGCCGGCCTGCTGATCGTCATCGCCGCAGGCATGTCCTACTGGGGATCGGTCTCCTACTTCGACCTTCCGCCCGCGAAGGCGGATCTCGGACTGACGATCGTCGTCATGCAGGCATCGGTTTTGACGTTCTTCGCTTTCATCGGCTTCGAGGACGCAATCAACGTCGCCGAGGAATGCAAGAACCCGAGCCGCACGATCCCCATTGGCCTGCTAGCGGCAACCGGCATGGCCGCGGTGCTCTATGTTGCGATCGCGATCACTGTCGTGTCCGTCGTGCCCCCCGCCGAACTCGCCGCCGCGCCAAGCCCGTTGACCGAAGTGATGAAGCGATCCGCGCCCGGCTTCCCACCGTGGCTGATGACCGGCATCGCGCTGTTCTCGGTCGCCAACACGGCGCTGGTGAACTACATCACCGCCTCGCGCTTGATCTACGGCATGTCGAACCAACAACTGCTGCCCGCACATTTAGGCCGCGTCCATCCCGAGCGCCGCACGCCGCACTACGCGATTTTGGCACTCCTCGTGGTCCTCGTGCCGCTCGCGCTTGTAGGCAGCATTACCGACCTTGCCGCGGCGACGGTCTTGCTGCTGCTGTCGGTCTTCATCGTCGTCAACCTGGCGCTGTTTGTCTTGATCCGCCGCGCCAGCGAACAACCGGGTGCGTTCGAGGTCCACCAAATTTTGCCGCTCGCAGGCGCGGCAGTCTGCGCCGTGCTGCTCATCACGCGACTGTTTAGCAGCCAGTGGGAAGCACCCGCTCTCGCGGCAGGCCTGATCGCCGCGATCCTCGTGATCTACGCGTTGTACAAACCGGTGATCCAAAACCCTTAGATCGCTTGCCCCGCCGACCAGCCGCTCGACCACGCCCACTGAAAATTATAACCGCCGAGCCAGCCGGTCACGTCGACGGCTTCCCCGATCGCATAAAGCCCGGGCACGCGGCGGGCCTCCATCGTCTTCGAAGACAACTCGCGCGTA
>JANOCZ010000437.1:0-5090 GCA_031412455.1 Hyphomicrobium sp.
CGACACCAAGCTCATGGACCGTGGCGGCCGTCTGTCGCGCTTCAAGAAGAAGTTCGAAGGCATCTTCTAAGACTGGATTGGTCCGTAATCGGCCAATAAAAAAGGCCCGGGATAAGCCCGGGCCTTTTTTAATGCAATGACTTGAGCTGGAACGTATCAGCTCAACTTCGAGGCGAAGGCACGCTCAAGCAAACCCATTTGGTGGGCGACCGGATTGGCCGTGTGCTCTGGTGCCAGATCTGGATCGCGTTGGCTCGACATGGCGCGATCAAGTTGAATGATGCGGTCGTGCATCGCAAAGCTTTCCTCGATCAGGACCTTCAGTCCGCCGGGAAGGCTTGCGAAATCTTTGACGTGCGATGGCCGGCCAAATGCCTGCAGCTTAATGCGGCGGCGTTTACGGGCGGCTTCATCTTCGCCAATCTCACCCTCTTTCAGAGCCCGGCGGATCAGCAGCCAAGATGCAAGGTCCAAGAGCCGCGTTGTTAAACGCATGCTTTCGGTTGCATAGAGAACGCCGGTGCCGCCGGTCAATCCCTTGGCTTCCTTGCGACCTGGACCATCAAGGTAAGATGCAGTGCGCTCAACCAGCGCCATGCCTTCCTTGAAGATGTGATCGAATTGTTCAGACGACTGAAACCGCTCTCCGAAAGAGACGGTGGTAGCGCCGCCAATATGCGCGCTATCTACTCGCGAACCGTTACTCATGACCCTCAACGACACAAAAACTCACCGAATACTTACTCTACCACGACTTGACCGTAACGTACCATAGTTAACAACAAGGCTCAAAACGGGGCAACGCGAGGCAGGCCTGTGGATAATGCAAAAAAAGAGCCGCCCTTGCGGAGCGGCTCGAAAGTCAACAGGGAGGCGTCAAACGGCATCAAGAGGTGATGCCGGTGGTCCAAATGAATGGACTGCGGGCAGAATGCCGCGCGATACTTAAAGAAGCGTAAAGTCCGGCGCTCATGCATGCATGTATGCGTTATCGTTTGCCCGCTTCGCACTTTACGCATGGGGCGAGGGATCAAATCAAAGCAACTCAATTGCGAGCCCTGATCGCAAGATTCCATTAATCGCTCGATGACGACTTGTGAAATCATCTCCAGCCACGCGGAAATTGAATGATGACCGACTTGCCAAAAACAATGACGGCGATTGCAATCGTGGGCAAAGGCGGACCGGAGGTGCTGCGAGCGGTCGAGTTGCCGGTGCCGGTGCCGGTGGCTGGGCAAATTCTGATCGCGGTCCGAAGCGCTGGCGTCAACCGGCCCGACGTGATGCAGCGAAAGGGTCTTTATCCAGCTCCAAAAGGGCATTCGCAATTACCCGGGCTCGAAGTCGCGGGCATTGTGGCGGGCATAGGTGACGGTTGCACTCGTTTTAAAGTTGGCGACGCGGTCATGGCGCTGGTCAATGGCGGTGGGTACGCCGCCTATTGTATTGCTGAAGAAGGCTGCACGATCGCCAAACCGGACAGTCTTTCCTTCGACGAGGCGGCCGCGATCCCTGAGACCTTTTTTACGGTATGGCACAATGTTTTTCAGCGCGGCGCTTTGAAGGCTGGCGAAACATTTCTGATTCACGGCGGCTCGAGCGGCATCGGCGTCACTTCGATCCAACTCGCCAAGGCGTTCGGAGCGCGGGTCTTTGCTACGGCCGGTTCCGCTGTGAAATGTGCTGCATGCGTGGAGCTCGGCGCCGACCGCGCTATCAATTATACGAATGAAGATTTTGCCGAAGTCATCAAGGCTGAAACTGGTGGGCGGGGCGTTGATGTCATACTCGACATGGTCGGCGGCGACTATATCGAGCGAAATATCAAGTCGCTCGCCGACGATGGGCGGCTCGTCAACATCGCTTATCAGAAGGGCTCGAGCGCGACGATCGACTTCATGCGCGTCATGCTGAAACGCCTGACGATCACAGGCTCGACGCTGCGGGTGCGGTCTTCCGAGGTCAAAGCACAGATCGCGCGCGACATCGAGGCGAAGGTTCTGCCGATGCTGGCCGATCGACGCATCAAGGTGCTCATCGACAGCACCTTTGCGCTCAATGATGCAGCAAGCGCACATGCGCGCATGGACTCCAGTCAGCACATCGGCAAGATCGTGCTGAAGGTTGCTTGACGCGTCGCTACCACGCCAGTGCCGTCATCGCGGCAACGGGTGAGACGGCCTCGTTAGCAAAAAGAACGGCTGCCGCTTCGGCTAACGGAACGTTGGCGGCGACGTGGATCCCGCTCGCAATAAAGACGGAGCGCAGCCCGGCTTGCGACGCGCCGCGAATGTCGGTCGCGATGCCGTCGCCAATGGCGAGGATGCGAGCATTTTCAACGCCGGCACCGCGTAGCTTTCGAGCCAACGCGATGGCCGCGACGTAAATCGGCGCGTGGGGTTTACCGGCATAGCTCACGTCGCCGCCCAACGCTGAATAGGCTTGGGCGATGGCGCCGGCGCAGTAGATGATCTTGCCGCCACGCTCGGCCGTGATGTCTGGGTTGGCGCAGATCATCGGCAGGCCGCGCCGATGCATCTCGCTCAAGGTTTGTGCGTAATCACTTGGATTTTCCGTTTCGTCGTCGAACAAGCCCGTGCATACGGCGACGGTCGCGCCCTCAACGCCGGCGAAAGAGATATCGAGGCCTTCGAATAGCGGCAGGTCGCGTTTTGGCCCAATGTGGTAGACGGGACCGGTCGCGTTGCGGATCAAATCGCGCGAGACGTCGCCTGAGGTGATGACCTCATCGTAGGCTGCGGGATCGACGCCGACACCGTCCAGCTGCTTAATGAGGGCGTCGCGCGGTCGCGGCGAGTTCGATACCAGGATCACGATGCCGCCCGCGTTGCGAAAGGCGATGCAGGCCACGACGGCGGATGCAAACGGCTGCACGCCGTTGTGGATCACGCCCCAAACATCGACAAACCAGACATCGCAGCTTTGCGCCAACGCCGCAATCGAGGCGATGACCGGGATTTTATTGTTAGTCATGGAGTGAGCTGCTCACACACGAAACAGCCGGGGCTATAACCCCAGCGGTTTCCATTGTCACGCCGCCGCTTTTCGCGCCGCTCAGGCAAGGAAAATCAGGCCGCGGCCGAGCTATCGCTCGGCAGTGGATCAAGCTTGACCTGGCGGGAGCCACCAAACAGGCGGCCCTGGCCAAACAGCACTCCAAAGCCGAACACGCGGGCGCGGATAGCCTCGTCATCAATGGTATCGGCGACGAGGGTCATGCCAGCCTGCGCCAAATGCGTGCACAATTCATTGGGACCCAAGAACTGGTCGCGCGCGGGAAGTCCGTTAATCAGGGCATCCGCCTCGAGGCGCAGAAACGCAAACCCGCGTTTGGCTAAGTGTGCGAAATCCATTCCCGCATGGTCGATCTTCGCTAGCGCAAAGCGGAAGCCGAAAGCGTGCATGTCGCTAAGCGCTTGCCACGCTGAGGGTGAGAACCGCTCGACGTCGGTCTGCTGGAACGTCAACACGAGTTGATTCGAAATGCGGTCGCGTTCTTCGTAGACACGAGCGAACGCTTCGAGGAACTCGGCATTGGTGATGGACGGGCCATTGACCGCTGACAACAGCGAGCCTGGTTTGCTGTGCGCGTCGAGGCGCTGCGCGAGGCCGGCTGCTCGTTTGAGCCGTGCGGTATCGAAAAGCGCCAGCACATCGCTACCGGCTAGCTGCAGTTCCTGTTCGGCATCATCGAGATAGGCGCCGGACGGATTCTTGAGGCGAACCGTCACGTCGTAGTGACTGACCTGATGACTCTGTAGGGCCACGATCGGCGATAGGAACACGTCCATTGCACCGGCGTCCAAGGCTGCCACGATTGCCGCCAAACGGGGGGTCGGCGGCGGCGGCGTTGCAAAGGTGAAAATGTCGTCCAGCTGGGCTTTGTCGAGCGCGGCGGGCGCGGGTACTGGGGATTCCTGAACCTCAGGCCGAATTTGCGCGGGCGGGGGCGATGCCGCGATGCGTTCGGCGGTCGCCGGGATCATCAGCTCGAACGGCATTGAGCGCGATTGGGATGGCGACACCGGCAGAGATACCGGCGATTCAACGGGTGCAAAACGTTGTGATGCTGGCGCACGCCGCTCACGCATCGCGTCAGCTGTGGCTTTCAGTTTATCGATCGAGTTTTCGAGAGCCGAGTGGGTTGCCGCGCTCTTGCTGGCAGATTGGCTGGAAGATTGGCCAAAAGACGATTGGCCCGATGCTGATGGGCCAAGAGACGACGGCGTGCGATCGCGCGTTAGCTCAGCAGCGTTGACCTCTTCGGCCAGAGCTTTGATCTTCCGCTGAACCATTTCCAAATCAATGTTGATGCTGGGCGGCGGAGATAGTGGCTGAGTTCCGGTTGGGTTTCGCTGAGGCATTGGCGCGCCAACCTGCTGACTGTTAGGCGTCGTATCCTTCGGGCGGAAGGCCCAGTGATCGCGCATCGGATCGGTGACGCTTAACGACGTGCCGGGCCACAAAGCCGTCTCTAGCAACGCAGGCTCCGTGCCGGGCGCAGAGCGCATGTCGCCGCTTAGTTTTGGCTGGGCCATCTCCCAACGCGGATGAACGTTTGGGCCAGACCGAGGCACAGCTGAGGGGGTCTGATCGCCGGGCTCGCCCCGCGCAGCCGGTGAGGTGAGTGCCGTATGAAGTTGATGCTGCTGGGTTGCGGCGAGTTCGGCGCTTTGCTGCGGCGTTGCGTGCCTGATCGGCGGAGTTCTTGGCAACGGAGCGTTGAGGTTGGGGCCATCGTGTTCGACTGGATCGGCGTTGAGGCGCGGGTCGAGCTTGTGCAGCTCGGCTTTCAACCGCGCAATTTGCGACGACTTTTTGATTTGCATGTGCAAAGTCATCAGAGCCGCCCAGACCAATCCGCCGCTCAACACAGCCGATGATAGCGAGAAGTCGAACAACGCGTAGACGGTTGCTGCAAACGCAGCGGTCACCAGCCCCATACTCAGCAACACAAGATGCTCGCGAAGGCGCTGAGCGGACACGATCCGCTTCGGCTTGATTGGAGGGCCGGCCACCGTATCGGCAACGGCGCTCAGCTCGGGGTCATTCGTGGTCTGGTCAGAGAT
>JANOCZ010000438.1:0-4396 GCA_031412455.1 Hyphomicrobium sp.
GAAGTCTTCGCGCAGGCGTCTGAGCGCGCGCGGCATAACCTCGTAAAGTTGGCGACGGCGCGTGCGCTCCAAGACGCTGTGAAAAAAGCCGGGCTGCCATGCACTGTCTTTACCGACGGCATGACCGTTCGCATCGACGAGACGACAGCGCGGGAGCCGGACGCGGCGGTTCAATGCGGTGTGAAATTCGATCCAAACGCGATCGAGCTCGAGGCGCCGCTGATCGTTGTCGAAGTCATCTCGCCGTCGAGTGAAAAAGACGACAGCAGCACGAAGCTCGCTGAGTATTTCTCCGTGCCGTCCATTCAGCACTACTTGATCATTGATGCCGGCAAGGGGCTCATCATCCACCATGCGCGCGGAGCCGGTCGCGATATCGTCACGCGCATCCACACCGATGGCGATATCATCCTGGATCCCCCTGGACTTTCGTTTGCCGTGATGGACGCCATGATCGCGCCTTAAGCCGCGTTTGGCCTGTGAATCGCAGCCCGGCTGCAACAGCAACTTATGGCGAATCAGCTAGCCTCGAGCGAGGTTTCAGTTGGGGGTGGTGTGCATGGGCGCGGTGCTCAAGGTCAAAGCCAAAGAACCGGTTGCGGCGTCGGCCTTTATGGGGGTCGCGCAGTCGGTGCGTGGGTACCGCTGGCAGGAGCGGCTCGACACGCCGGCGGCTCATGCACTCGCGACGGCGATCAGCCAGCACAACGGCCTGCCCGATTTAATGGGGCGCGTGTTGGCAGCGCGAGGTGTCGGCCTCAATGACGTCACCGTATTTCTCGATCCATCGCTCAAAGCGCTGATGCCGGATCCCAGTTCGTTGCGCGATATGGACAAGTGCGCCGCCCGGATAGCAGACGCAATCGAAGCCTCGAGCCCGGTTGCGATTTTCGGTGACTACGACGTCGATGGCGCGTGTTCGTCGGCGCTGCTGGCGCGCTTTCTCGAACATCACGGCACGCCGGCGCGCATCTATATTCCCGATCGCATTTTCGAAGGCTATGGACCGAACGCCACCGCTATCGAAACGCTCGTCGCCGAAGGTGCAAAACTCATCGTTACGGTTGATTGCGGGACAACGAGCTTCGAGCCGTTGGCTGCCGCCAAAAGACTTGCCACCGACGTTGTCGTCATCGACCACCACCAAGCGGATGAAAAACTTCCTGACGTCCATGCGGTCGTCAATCCGAACCGGCAAGACGATGTCTCGGGCCTGGGTAACCTATGTGCGGCGGGCGTCGTGTTCCTCGTGCTCGTCGCGGTGTCGCGCGAGTTGCGGCGGCGAAATTATTATGGCGATCACAGTCTGCCCGACCTGCTCGCGCTGCTCGATCTCGTGGCGCTAGCGACGGTCGCTGACGTCGTGCCACTGACGGGCCTCAATCGCGCGTATGTGAAAAAAGGCCTCGCGGTCATGCACGCGCGCGGAAATGTTGGGTTGACCGCTCTGTGCGATGCGGGCGGGCTCACCCAAGCGCCGACGCCTTATCACCTAGGGTTTATTCTGGGGCCGCGTATCAATGCGGGCGGACGCATCGGCGATGCGGCGCTGGGGGCGAAGCTGTTGTCGATCAGCGACGACCTCGAGGCAGCCAGAATCGCGGCGGTGCTCGACCGGCTCAACAAGGAGCGCAAGACGATCGAGACGGCAGCGCTCGAAGAAGCCATGGCGATCGCCGATCAGCAGGTCGAGGCCGATCCTTCGCGCGCGATCGTCATCGTGGGCTCGGAGGCGTGGCACAAAGGGATTGTCGGGCTCGTCGCCAGCCGTCTCGTTGAGCGGTTCCGTCGTCCGGCCTGCGTCATTGCGTGGGATAAAAAAGGTGACGGCACGGCGTCTGAGGGCACGGCGTCGTTGCGATCTGTCGCCGGTGTCGATCTTGGTGCGGCGGTGCGCGCTGGCGTCACCCAGGGCGTCCTCGTCAAAGGTGGCGGCCATGCGATGGCAGCTGGCCTCACTGTCAAGCGGGAGCGCTTGGCGGCGCTCGATGCGTTCTTATGTGCTCAGTTGTCGGCCGCGTCGCTCGATGCGCGCGCGGCGCCGACGCTCGAGATCGATGCGGCGTTGATGGCGTCGGGCGCTACGGCTGAAATCGTGGCGTTACTCGATCGCGCGGGGCCATATGGCCAGGGCAATGCCCAGCCTCGGTTTGTTTTTCCAGCGCATCGCGTCAAGTTCGCCAAAATCGTTGGCGAGGCGCATGTGCGGGTCGTACTCGAAGGCGGCGATGGCGGCCGGCTTGAGGCGATCGCGTTCCGCGCCGCTGGACAACCGCTCGGCGATGCTTTGCTGAACGCCAATGGCATGCCGCTCCATGTTGCCGGACACCTGCGCCGGGATACGTGGGGTGGCCGCGAGAAAATCGAGCTGCAAATCGAAGATGCCTGCGATCCGCGGAAAGGCTGAAATTACTCTCAGCGCTTTGCGAAAGCCGCGAAGGCTCTGGCGATCGCCGCTGGGTTGCGGTCGCTGACGTAGTAATCGCCGAGCACGACGCGGTCCATGTCGGTGCGCAGATAGCACGAGATGGCTTCGGCCGGCGCGTTCACGATCGGTTCCTGGCGGTTAAAGCTCGTGTTCAAGATCACCGGAATGCCGGTCAACTTGGCGTATTCTTCGATGACGCCATAATAGCGCGGGTTGGCCTCGCGATCGATTGTCTGAATGCGCCCGGTGCCATCGACGTGCGCGGCGGCCGGAATGAGATGGACTTTCTCGGGCCGGATCTTCGGGGCCATTGTCATAAATGGATCGGGATGTTCGTATTCGAAAAATTCGGCCAGACGCTCGATCAGCACGACGGGGGCGAACGGCCGGAATGCTTCGCGGTGTTTGATCCGCGCGTTGATCAGGTCCTTCATCGCGTTGGTCGTTGCCGATGAGAGGATCGAGCGGTTGCCAAGCGCACGCGGGCCAATTTCGGCGCGGCCTTGGAACCAGCCGACGATTTTCTGCTCGCTCAAGTCGCGGGCGACGCGGGCCAATAGGTCAGCCTCTGTCATTTTCTCATAGCGCAGTCCCGCGGCGTCGAGTGCGGCTGCGATCTCAGCGTCAGTGAACGCTTTGCCATAGAACGCGTGCGTCAACTCGAAATCGCGCTTCTTATCCAGCGTCTGATGCCAATGGTAGAGCGTGCTGCCAAACGAGACGCCGGTGTCGGAGGCGACGGGGGGCACCCACACGCGCTCGAAATCGGTTTCGCGAAGGATGCGCGCGTTGGCGACACAGTTCAGCGCGACGCCGCCCGAAATCACGAGATTGCGCGATTTGTGCACGCGGCCGAGTTCGCGCGTCATGTGCAACAATGCTTCTTCGGTCCAGTGCTGCAGGGCCCAGGCGATGTCGTGATGATGCTGGGTCAGGGGTTCTTCGCGCTTCCGGCGTGGTCCGAATACTTCGTAGAATTTTGGCTTGAACGGTTCGATCAAGCCGTGGGTGTCGTATTTGATGTAGCTCTTGTTGATCGACACCCGGCCGTTGGGCAGCAGCGCGACCAGATCCTTGAATTTTTTTTCGTAGGCCGGCGTGCCGAGGGCTGCGAGCGCCATGACGGTGCCCTCCTCGGTGAACTTGAAGCCCAGATGTTCGCTGACGGCGGTGTAGAGCATGCCGAGACTGTCGAACATCGGGTCCGACCACTGCTTGGTGACCTTGTTGCCGCGTCCGGTCCACGCCGTCGTCGCGCTCTCGTCGCCGTAGCCGTCAGCGACCAGAATGGTCGCTTCCTCGAACGGCGAAATGAAGAAAATTGCGGCGTGCGATTCGTGATGTCCGACTTGCACGAGGCGAGGTTGCTTCTTAAGGCCGAATTGGCTGGTCAGGCCTAGGCGCAGCCGGAGCGGTAGATCGACGAGGCCCGTCGTGTGGCCCGGATGCGAAGCGTTGCGCAGGAGATTAAGGCTTGCCGGAGGGGCGGACACGACCGCGTTATAGATCGAGCGGCGGATGCGGGCCATGTCCCACGGCGTGGTCATCACGTCGATATCTGACAGCCTCATGTCGCCGCCTGCGCCGAACACATCATTCATCGCTTGGCGCGGATATTTCAGCGTGTGCTTGATCCGGTTGAACCGCTCCTCCTCGAGGATGACGCGCGGCGCGCCGTTTTCGAGGACAGCGATCCCGGCATCGTGAGAGGTACAAACGATGCCTAAAATGGTGGTGCTCATATCGTCCTTTGGCAATCAGATTAACGGGCGGCGCGGCCTCTTGTGGCATGTGCACCGGTCATGCGCAGGCTGTATTTTGCCAGCAAGGTAAACGGCGTCGGCAGGCTGATCGGATTGGAAAAAACCATCGCCCGCTCAACTCCAAACTATATCGTGCGCAATCTAATTGGAAATTCGTTTTTTTGGGCGAGCCGCAACCCGAACAGATATAAGTCGGCGGGGCGAT
>JANOCZ010000439.1:0-3454 GCA_031412455.1 Hyphomicrobium sp.
CCTCGCGAAGCGAGCCAGCGACCGTCGGGATCTTCGCCAATTCGGCTGGCGGCAAGTCGTACAAGTTCTTATCCATGGCAGGGCCCGGATCGATCTTGTTTTGAATGCCGTCGAGACCCGCCATGAGCATCGCCGTGAAGGCGAGATAGGGGTTCGCACCTGGATCTGGGAAGCGAACTTCGACGCGTTTCGCCTTTGGATTTGACACATGCGGAATACGGCACGATGCCGAGCGGTTACGCGCCGAGTAGGCGAGCAGCACGGGGGCTTCATAACCCGGCACGAGGCGCTTGTAGGAATTCGTCAGCGGGTTCGTGAACGCGTTGATCGACTTCGCGTGCTTGAGAATGCCGCCGATGTAGTAGAGGCACATCTGCGAAAGATCGGCATACTTGTCGCCGGCGAACATCGGCTGCCCGCCCTTCCAGATCGACTGATGCACGTGCATGCCCGAGCCGTTGTCGCCGAAGACCGGCTTCGGCATGAACGTCGCCGACTTGCCGTACGCCTGCGAAACCGAATGCACCACATATTTGTAGATCTGCATGTGGTCGGCCATCTGAATCATCGGGCCGAACTTCACGCCGAGCTCATGCTGAGCCGCGGCGACTTCGTGGTGGTGCTTCTCAACCGCCACGCCCATTTCGGTCAAAACCGAGAGCATTTCGGAACGGATATCCTGACAGCTGTCGATCGGCGGCACAGGGAAGTACCCGCCCTTGACGCGCGGCCGGTGGCCAAGATTGCCCATCTCCATTTCGGTCGAGGTGTTGGTCGGCAATTCGTTGCTGTCGACGCGGAAGCCGACCGAATACATATCGGTCGAAAAGCGCACGTCGTCGAAGATGAAGAATTCGGCTTCAGGGCCGAAGAAGACTTTATCGCCGATGCCAAGTGACATCATGTAGGCTTCGGCCTTCTTGGCGATACCGCGCGGATCGCGCTCATAGAGCTGGCCGGTCGAGGGCTCGAGCACGTCGCAGAAAATCGCGACCGTGGTCTGCGCGAAGAATGGATCGATGTGCGCCGACGCGGGGTCGGGCATCAACAGCATGTCGGAGGCTTCGATCGTCTTCCAGCCGGCGATCGATGAACCATCGAACGCGTAGCCGTCTTTGAACATTTCGTCGTCGACGCAACTAACGTCGGCCGTGACGTGCTGCATCTTCCCCTTGGTGTCGGTGAACCGCAGGTCCACAAACTTGGCTTCCTTGTCCTTGATAAATTTCAGGACATCACTCGCGCTCTTCATCGAAACTCCCCTGTCGGTTTGGGCGGTGTTGTGTGAGGTGCGGCTCGTTCTCGTCTGCAAGACGGCCGCAGATCGGCCAGCGAAAATCTGGTGGGATTAGTCGCGGGCTATTTTAGATTGCTTCGGTACCGGACTCACCGGTGCGAATGCGGATCGCTTCTTCGACGGTCGAGATGAAGATCTTGCCATCGCCGATCCGGCCCGTCTTGGCGGCTTTCTGAATGGCCTCGACGGCCTTGTCCAGCATCTCGTCGGCCAGAACCACTTCAATTTTCACTTTGGGTAGAAAATCGACGACGTATTCCGCGCCGCGGTAGAGTTCGGTATGGCCCTTCTGACGGCCAAAGCCCTTGGCTTCGATCACGGTGATGCCTTGCAAGCCGATCTCTTGCAGCGCTTCTTTGACTTCATCGAGCTTGAAGGGCTTGATAATCGCTTCGATCTTTTTCATGCATGCCCCATAGAACTTGGCCGACGTGGCGCTTCACCTAGCCGGTCCAATGCCGCAATTGCTAGCAGGCTCTGTGCCACATCTGAGTTCATGGCGTTCGCATAGGGATTACAGCAACTTAGCAATAGTGGTCCGCAATTGGACAGGCACCGTTGCCGTGTCTTAGCCTAAAAATTGCGCGCCGTGATAAAAAAGTAAGCGTATTCAGCATTGCCACTTTCCGTTTCCCCTCGGCCGCGAGACTGTCCTAACAAACATCCCAGCAGGCCCTCCGACCGCGTGATCGCCATGCACGAACTCCTCACACCAGATGAAATGGCGCAAGCGGATCGCCGCGCCGCAGCGTTTGGCGTGTCCTCACTTACACTGATGGACAAAGCGGGCCGGGCAGTCGCCGACGCAGCCGCTGACATGATCGCACCCGGCGGCCACATCGTCGTGCTCTGCGGTCCAGGCAACAATGGCGGTGACGGTTTTGCCGCCGCCCGCGTTCTAAAGGAACGCGGCTTTGAGGTGCGCGCATTTTTGCTCGGCGAGCGCCACGCCTTGAAAGGCGACGCCGCAGAGATGGCACGCCAGTGGCCGCGCACGATCGGCCACGCGACGCCCGAAGTTTTGGCCGGCGCGAACTTGATCATCGACGCGCTCTTTGGCGCGGGGCTCTCGCGCCCGTTGAGCGGCATGGCCGCCAGACTGGTCGAGGCGATGAATACGAGCGGCGTGCCAATCCTCGCCGTCGATGTTCCCTCCGGTTTGAACGGCGCCGACGGACGCTGTGAGGGCCCAGTCGTCTCCGCGACCCGCACCGTCACGTTCTTTCGCAAGAAGCCCGGCCATCTGCTGCTGCCCGGTCGCACATCGTGCGGTGAGGTGATGTTAGCCGACATCGGCATTCCAGATGCCGTATTCGGAACGCTGCCACGGCCGCGTGGACGGGCATTGGGCGCCGGTCACGCCCTCGAGGCCCACGACGGCCTCGAGGAAAGGTTGAACGTCACGACGTTCGAAAACCTGCCGCAGTTTTGGCTGGCGCACTTTCCGTTGCTATCGCTCGACGCCCACAAATATACCCGCGGTCACGCCCTGGTCGTCTCGGGCCCGCCGTTTCAAACAGGCGCGGCCCGGCTCGCCGCCAGTGGAGCACTGCGCATCGGCTCAGGCCTTGTAACCGTCGCTGGCAGTTCTGCTGCAACGGCCATCAACGCCGCGCACCTGACCGCAATCATGTTGAAGGTCTGCAGTCGCCCGCAGGATCTGCGCAAAATTCTATCTGACGAACGGCTGACGGCGGTGCTGATCGGACCGGGTGCCGGCGTCGGCGAAGACACGCGCAACCTCGTTGACGTCGCGCTTGCAAGCAGAGCCGCCGTCGTCCTCGACGCCGATGCACTGACGTCCTTTGCCGGCCCCATAGATGACAACGACGAGGCGACCGTCGCGTTCGGCTTCACCAGCGGCTCGAAACAAAAGACGGCGGTTTCTCCGAGCAGCCTATTTGCGGCGATCCGCGCCAAACCGAATTGCGAAGTCGTGCTCACGCCTCATGAAGGTGAATTCAAGCGGCTGTTTGGCGGCGTCGCGCCAGCCGGTGGATCGAAACTCGATCGCGCCCGCGCCGCAGCTCAGATGAGTGGCGCCATCGTTGTTCTCAAAGGTCCCGACACTGTCATCGCCGCCCCCGACGGCCGCGCGGCGGTCAACGGCAACGCGCCATCGACGCTTGCAACGGCGGGCTCGGGCGACGTGCTCGC
>JANOCZ010000440.1:0-3031 GCA_031412455.1 Hyphomicrobium sp.
GTGACCGTGACCATCGCATTGAGCGGCAGCATCATCAGCGGCGGCGATTTGATCTCCGGTGTCGCGTAGACAAACGTGCCGAGCGCCTGAACCCGATGATTAGGAACGATCAGCGCGCCGTCACGCGCGCATTCGGCTGGAATGTAGCCAACGTATCCATCGCGCGCGAGTTGCACCCAGGCCCATCCATCGGCTTCGTCGTAGACGGTGATGGCGTCGCCGAACAACGCTTCGGTCTCAAAACCGCGCGCCGCATCGGGTGCGCGCCGCAACGGGACCGTTGGCACGCTAATCTGCGCAGCCGTGCCCTCTACGTAACGTGGCGCCTCCACCGCGTTTTCGAGATGCTGAGCCGCCAGATCTGCACGGAACGCATTCCGGCGTGGGTCCAACACCGGGTTGGAATTTTGCAACGGCAGAGTGTTCAAGTCGAAAGTTCCTGTTTGAGATATGCCATGACGGCCCGCGCCGTTTGCGGCTCACCACCCTTGGGGCCAAGTGGCCGCGAAGCAGGCCGCCAGCCATAAAGGTCAAAGTGGGCAAAACGCCGGGCGCTCGTCACGAAGCGGCGAAGAAACAGCGCCGCTGTGATCGCGCCCGCAAACGGCGATTCCCAGACGTTATTCATGTCCGCGATTTCGCTGTCGAGATGCCGCTTGTACCCATCCCACAACGGTAGCCGCCACAACGGATCGCCGATCGCCGCGGCCAGCGGCGGCAACGCCGCGCCAAGTGTGTCGTCATCGGTGAAAAACGCCGGCAGGTCCGGCCCGAGCGCGGTCCGCGCTGCCCCCGTTAGAGTTGCAAATACGAACAGACTGTCGGGTCGCTCTTCATCGGCGAGCGCCAGCGCGTCGGCAAGCACCAATCGCCCCTCCGCATCGGTGTTGCCGATTTCGACGCTGAGCCCGGCGCGGCTTTTGAGTATGTCCCCCGGCCGAAACGCATCGCCGCTGATCGAATTTTCGGCAGCCGGTATCAGCACGCGCAATCGGCAATTCAGCTTCTGCCCCATGATCATGTGCGCGAGCGCCAGCGCGGTTGCAGCGCCACCCATATCCTTTTTCATGATCAGCATGCCGCTCGCCGGCTTGATGTCTAAGCCGCCGGTATCGAAGGTGATCCCTTTGCCGACCAACGTGATCCGGCGCGCACCCTCGGGCCCCCACTGCATATCAATCAGCCGCGGCGCACGCGGGCTCGCCCGCCCAACCGCGTGGATCATCGCAAAATTTTGCGCGAGCAGTTCATCACCGGTGACCACGTTGACCGACGCACCGTGCCGCGCCGCGAGCTCTCGCGCAGCATCCTCGAGCTCCTGCGGTCCCATATCCGACGCCGGCGTGTTGATGAGATCACGCCCCAACCAAATCGCTTCCGTCGTATTGATGATCGCGGCCGCATCTGCACCGTCGGGCAAGCGCAAGCGCGGACCTAGTTTCGTTGTATTGCCCGCGCTGCGATACCGGAGGAATTTGTAGGCGCCGAGTCCCCACGCAATCGAAGCGAGCTCTGGTGACTGCGGGGCGTCAGCGAAGCGATACGTACGCGCCGGCAGGCTCGCAGCGAGCATCCCCACCAACAGCTCCGAGGGACCGCTCGGCTCCCCTTCTGCGCCATCCCCCAGCCCGAACGCCACACCACTGAGCGCGCCCCCAGCGTCAGGCAGCAGCACCTGCTTCTTCGCCGCGCCGCTGAATTTCTGCGCTGTCAGCCACGTCTTCTGCGCCGCCGTCAGCTTTGCTTGACCCTCGAGCGAATGGCCCAATTTCGCGAGCCACAGCGGGATATCAGCGTCCTCGCCGGCCCCTTGCGCGAACACCTGAGCTGCCGTCCACGCCGTAGTCTCGATCATATCCGCCCACCCTTGAGGAATTTCGCAACAGTTAAGCGTTTATTGACCGCTGTGCCAGAGACTGACAATCGCAGAGATTCGGCCGGACCCGTAGCGGCGCTGGCGTTGAGGAGACATATTATGGCGCACATCGCGCGAGCCATCCGGCCAGCCGCCGCCCGTGCACTCGTCGGCCTGACGGCGGCGCTGCTGCTGAGCGCGTGTTCGCAGACCATGGATCTGCTGCCGAAATCCGACATCGCACTCGCCAACGAAGTCGACGAGAGCGATAAGAATGCGGTCCCGCAGAACGAATTGCAGAAGGCAACGACGTATTGGGGCCAGGAATACGCCAAGCGCCCGGCTGAGCTGAAGCCGGCCATGAACTACGCGCGCAATCTGAAAGCGCTCGGCGAGAAGAGCAAGGCGATGGCCGTCCTCCAGCACGCCGCGTCCTTCCACGACGGCGACAAGGAATTGGCCGGCGAATACGGCCGCCTTGCACTCGACCTCGGTCAGGTCGGTGCAGCCGGCGAAATGTTGCGCATCGCCGATGACCCAGCCAAGCCCGATTGGAAGATCATCTCAGCCCGCGGCACCGTGTTGGCCAAGCAGGGCAAGTACAAGGAGGCGATCACCTTCTACGATCGCGCGCTGGCTTTGCAGCCCAACCAGTCGTCGGTGCTCAACAACATGGCGATGGCCTACGCGATGAGCGGCGAGGCAAAACGCGCCGAAGAAATTTTGCGCCAAGCCCAGACGCAGCCAGGCGGCGACACGGCCAAGGTCAAACAAAACCTGGCCCTCGTGCTCGGAGTCCAAGGCCGCTACGACGAAGCTAAGCTCGCGACGCTGGGCGCATCGCCGGGCTCCTCAGCGGACTCGACCGACAACGTCGATATGCTGCGCAAGATCGTCAAGCTCGACCCCAAAGCCGCGCCCAAACCCACGACCGCTCTGGCCGACGCCGCCGTGCCCGATTTCAAGACCAAGGTGAACCGCGCGATCGTCGCCGCGCCTTTTGCCAACGCACCGCTTGCTGCTACGCTCCCCGCTCAGCCAGCGGCCACCGCCGCACCTGCAGATGCGAACGCCCAGCCGTTCAAAGCCGCTGTCAACGAAACTTCGGTCGCCCCAGCCGCCGTCTGGGATACCCACGTCGCCACCAACGAATCCACCTCCGGCCTGCGCGGCTCA
>JANOCZ010000441.1:0-5014 GCA_031412455.1 Hyphomicrobium sp.
GGTGCCGATCATGCCCATCCCGCCGCGGTCGCCGCCACGGCCGAACAGTGCACCGAATTGCAAATACTGGGCAAACATCGAGACCGCACCGCCGATCGTCGCTGCAACGGCCATCGTCAACGTATCGCGGTTTTTAATATGCGCAAGCTCGTGCGCCATTACGCCAGCCAGTTCCTCGCGGTTGAGCGTCTCGAGCAGACCGGTCGAAGCACACACCGCCGCCCGCGTGGGGCTGCGCCCGGTTGCAAATGCATTTGGCTGCGGATTGTCCATGACGTAAACCTTGGGCATCGGCAAACCCGCCCGCTCCGCAAGGGTCCGCACGAGGCCAACAAACTCCGGCGCGGTCGCATCATCGACTTCGCGGGCCTTGAACATCCGCAAAACGACCGTGTCGGACTTCCAAAGACTGAGCAGGTTCATGACCATCGCCACGACGAACGCAATCACCAGTCCCGATCGACCGCCCACGGCTGCGCCCATGGCGACCAGAATGGCCGTCAGAAACGCGAGGAGCAGGGCGGTCTTGGCATAATTCATGGGCATGTTGGTCTCCCAGCGCGGCTTTGGGTCATCCAGCCGCCGTCCGGACGCATATATATGATGGCTGCGCTACCAGATTAAGAGGCGGGCCGCCATCTTTGGAATTTGAGCCGATGTCCGAAAACGACGCAAATCATAACGCTACCGAACCTCACCGTCCCATCTCGGCACAGGCACAGCGCGCCTTGACGGAAGCCCAAGAGCGGCGCCGCCACCAACAAAAGGTGGATGCAGCGGCTGCCAAAGAGATCGGCGGCCGCAACGGCCCCGAGCCGACCCGGTTCGGCGACTGGGAGAAGGCCGGAATCGTCAGCGACTTCTGAATTCGCTCATCGACCGCCCAAGCCTTGCACACGCATTAAACGATTGTTGACCACTCCCATCGGCAACGCCGCGCCCGTGAAGCTAACCCGCCTTGGCGGCACTTCCGTTGCATCGTCCGTGAACATCTGAACGACGATGTATCACGGAGAGACACATGTCTAAGCGTTGGCAACTGCGGACCGGTTCATTTGCATCGAATGAGCAGGGTACAGTCGCGCTTCTGTTCGGTCTGATGAGCTTTGTGCTGTTCTTCATGAGCGCGATCGCCATCGACTACAGCCGCATCGTCGACATGCGCTCAGGCATCATCAGTGCGGTCGACTCAGCGTCGCTTGCCGCCGGTCGCGCGCTCCTTGATGGAAAACTTTCCGACGGCGAAATCGAAGAGCTGGCTAAAGTCTACTTCGATACCAACGTCAAGCCCGTAAGCAAGATGGGCCAGATCCAGTCTCCCACGATCAAGATCGATCGTGACAGCGGTGCAGTCGATATCGACGTCAAATCGACGTTGTCGATGACGCTTGCCCGCGTCGCCGGCATCGAAGACATGGACATCCCCGTGACGTCGGCCGCAGTCTACAAACAGAAAGACATTGAGATCGGCATGGCGCTGGACATCACCGGCTCGATGGACGGAATCGTCGGCGGCAAGACAAAGATCAGCGCGCTAAAAAGCGCGTTCGAGCAGTTCGCCGACCGTCTCATTCCCGATCAGAAGAGCTCGAGCCACCGCGTTCGCATCGGCATTGCCCCCTATTCGTCTGGCGTTAACGTTGGCCAGTACGCCGGTGCCGTCACCGACGACCGTAGCACGGACGGCTGCGTGACCGAGCGCCGGTCAGCCAACTTCACCGATGACGCCGTCGTTCGCCAGGGCGGACAATCAACGACCAACGCCACCGCGTTTCTCGTCAAGGAAGACGGCCGTGACGACATCGACAACTCGGATGGTTCGACGCCGCGCAATGCCTTTGCATGCCCGTCAGCATCGCTAATTCCGTTATCAGATGACCGCGATGCATTGGTCAGCGCCGTCAATGCGTTCGACGCCAGAGGCTGGACAGCTGGACACTTGGGCATCCAGTGGGCCTGGAACTTGGTATCCGACAAGTGGGGGGGCACGTTCGCCGGCGACAGCGCTCCGGAATCCTACGGTCTGATCAAGCAGGAAAAATTGCTGAAGGCCGTTATTCTGATGACCGACGGCAGCTTCAACACCGCCTACCACGGCCCAAAGTTAAACAATGGAAACTGGTCGAAAAACCAGGCCGTCGCTCTCTGTAGCGCGATGAAAGCCGCTGGCAAAGACGTGGTCGTGTTCTCGGTCGCCTTTGATGCGCCCCCGGATGCACAAGCGACGCTGAAAGCCTGCGCGACACCAGGCGAGGGATACTACGCCAACGCATCAAGCGCTGGCGATCTGGAAGATGCTTTCAAGAATTTTGCCGCCAAATTAACGCAGCTCCGCATTTCGAAGTGAAGGGTTCAACAAAATTGATCAGCAGGCGCTCCATCACCTGGGGCGCCTGTTTCTTTGCTACCGCCGGTAAATTGCATCGGGGTGGATCGCAGCTTAAGTAAATGTAAACGATACGCGAACTTGAATCACCGTTGCGGTAATCCAGTAAGCGTTTAAAAACCTTCATATGTGAACGTTGGTCCTCATCTTTAGGCGTAAACGAGGGACCATATGTTCGCGCTTCGTAATCTCATGAGTGGATTTGCGCGTGACACGAGAGGATCGGTCGCCATTATATTTGGCTTCAGCTGTATCGTTCTTTTCGGTCTTGTTGGCGTGGCGATGGACACTTCCCGCTACTACAACTACTCCTCGCGTATGCAGGAAGCTTTGGACGCCGCCGCGCTCGCCGGCGCTAAGTTGCTGCCCGATGACAGCGTCTCGGATGCCGACATCAAACAACTCGTCATCGCAAACTTCAACGAAGCAATGAACAAAACCGGCGTGAAAGCGTCCAGCCAGAACGCGCCGGTAATATCGATCGACCGGCGGAAGCATACCGTTGAGGTCGATGGCGTTGCGCGATTGCCCGCGATGCTCTCCACAATGCTTCTGCCATCGCGAAGCGTCACCATAAACCGCACGTCAAAGGTCATCTTCGACATGAAAAAGGTCGAGATGGCGATGGTGCTCGACATCACCGGCTCGATGAACCGCAACAACAAACTCAGAGACATGAAGACCGCCGCCAACGACATCATCGACGAGCTCTACAACGGCTCATTGAGCGAAGACGGCGTACGCATCGGCATCGCACCTTATTCCGCATCAGTAAATGCGGGCGCACTGGCCGGCGATGTCGTCCTCCCGCCACCGACCACGACGGCGACAACGACGACCACAACGACGACGTCGTCCACTCCAGCACCCGATACCTGCGTTGTTGAGCGCCAGGGTCCAAATGCTGCGACCGACGCCGCCCCGGCCGGTACCGACAAATTGCCAAACGTCACAACGAGGCCCTATGGCAACTACACGTGCCCATCAGCGACCGTTCTTCCGATGCAGGGCAGGCGCAACAGGGACCTCGTAAAGGATACCATAAATGGCTACGTAGCATCCGGTGCGACGGCTGGACATATTGGCACCGCTTGGGGTTGGTACTTGCTCTCTCCTGAATGGTCGAGCGTTCTTGGCAGCAGCGCGCCAAAACCCTACAACGATCCCGACGTCGAAAAATCGATGATCGTCATGACCGACGGAGCCTTCAACACGTCTTACCTAACTGGCGGATCAACCGATCCCGCGACACAGGCCAATGAATCTTACGCTCAGTTCGCGGCACTTTGCTCAGGCGCAAAAGCCAAAGGCATCAAGATCTTTGCTGTAGGCTTTGACTTGCCCGACGCGCGAGCATTGTCTGAACTCCAAGCCTGCGCGAGCGACCCGGAAAACTTCTTCGACGCTAGAACGGGCGCTGACTTGAAGAAGGCCTTTAAGGCCATCGCGCAGAAGCTGAATACGCTGCGCGTCGCCAGCTGATCTTCTGAATTCCAAAATAAAAAGCGGAGCGCACGATAACGTGCGCCCCGCTTTGTTGTTTTAGACGAGTTCACTTCCGATTTTGCCGGTTGCCGATCAGATCTTCGACAACGGCTGGATCAGCCAATGTCGACGTATCCCCAAGACTTCCAAAATCGTCCTCGGCAATCTTGCGCAAAATCCGGCGCATGATCTTGCCCGATCGCGTTTTCGGCAAACCCGGTGCGAACTGGATCAAATCCGGCGACGCGATGGGCCCGATCTCTTTCCGGACGTGCGCGACCAGTTCTTTTCTCAAGGCATCGTCGCCCGTCAAGCCGGCGTTCAGCGTCACGTAGCAATAGATGCCCTGCCCTTTGATGTCGTGCGGATAACCAACGACGGCAGCTTCAGCGACTTTGGCATGCGAAACGAGCGCGCTCTCGACTTCGGCCGTCCCCATGCGATGCCCCGACACGTTGATCACGTCATCGACGCGGCCCGTGATCCAATAATAACCGTCCTCATCGCGCCGGCATCCATCGCCCGTGAAATACATGCCGGGATAAGCTGAGAAGTACGTTTGCTCGAAGCGCTCATGATCGCCGTAGATCGTCCGTGACTGTCCAGGCCAGCTATCAAGGATGACGAGATTACCCTGCGCCGCGCCTTTGACGAACTGTCCCTTGTCGTCAACGAGCGCGGGTTGCACGCCAAAGAACGGCAGCGTCGCCGAACCAGGCTTGAGCGCAGTCGCCCCCGGCAACGGCGAAATCAGAATGCCGCCCGTTTCTGTTTGCCACCACGTATCGACGATGGGGCAGCGTCCATCACCCACGACGTGATAATACCACTCCCACGCTTCAGGATTAATCGGCTCTCCGACCGAACCCAACAGCCGCAGCGACGAGCGATCGGTGCGCTGCACGAGTTCATCGCCAGCGCCCATGAGCGAACGGATAGCCGTTGGCGCCGTGTAGAAGATCGATACTTTCCACTTGTCGACAACGTTCCAAAAACGCGACGACGTGGGATAAGTTGGAATGCCCTCGAACATCAGCGTCGTCGCGCCGTTGGCGAGCGGCCCATAAACGATATAGCTGTGTCCCGTGACCCAACCCACGTCGGCCGTGCACCAATAGATGTCGCCGTCGTGGTAATCGAACA
>JANOCZ010000442.1:0-2755 GCA_031412455.1 Hyphomicrobium sp.
CTTCCGACTATATGTTCCGCGGCTTCTCGCAGACCGACGACGAGCCGGCCATTCAGGGCGGTGCTGACATCGGCTATGGGATCGCCTACGCAGGCATCTGGGCGTCTAACGTCGAGAAAGACTTCCAGAACGGAGCCAGCACCGAGATCGATCTCTATTTCGGCGTCAAACCGGTTTGGGATAAAGTCAATTTCGACTTCGGCTTCCTCTACTATGCTTACCCCAACCAGATCAACAACGGCATCGATGCCGATTACATCGAACTCAAGGCTTCGGCGAGCACCGAGATCGTCAAGAGCTTGACCGGTACCGTCTTGTATTATTTCTCGCCCGACTACGCATTCAACACGGGTGATTCGCACACGATCGAAGGCAATCTGGCTTATGTGTTGCCGGCGATGGGTGTCTTCACCCCGACGATCAGCGGCACGATTGGCTATCAGACCGTCGAAGAAGATATCTCTTTTGAGACCGATGGCACGTTCTTTAACGACATCGTCTACTGGAACGCTGGACTTGCACTTGCGGTTGAGAAGATCACGTTTGATTTCCGCTATTACGGTGCTGACAAGGACGTCGATATTCCAGGCCAGACATCGACCGACGACCGGTTCGTGTTCGGCGTGAAGCTCGTGCTTCCTTAAACTCGAATTTCCTCCCGTCACTCAAACTAAACCGGGGTCCTTGTGACCCCGGTTTTTTATTGTGCGGACGAGCGGTGGTGGTGGTGCGATGTGTTTATGGTCGCAGCTGCTGCGGGTTAGATGCCGCGCTGTTCTTCGTAACGGCGATATCGATCATCCATGCGCGGGCCGGGCAGCGGGTTTTTAAAAGTGCCGCTCGGCGGTGATTGGTTGGGCGGAGCTGACCGGGACGCCGGGGGCGCGGGCTGGCGGCTTGTCGTGTCATCGTCGCGCGCCGTCGAGCGGACCGGCGGCACGAAGATGCGATCGGCCGAGCACATGCGGCGCTGGTCTTCGTTGCTGCCGCAGCTGCGAGGTGTGCCGTCTTTTGTAAAGCAAAAGCGGATTTCCTTCAGCCGGTTACCCGAGCCGCCGCAAGCAATCGCCATCATGTCGGGTTTGATCTGCGGGTTCAGGCGCGTGAAGTCGGAGATCACCTCGCGCGGCGACATAAATTGGGTTTCGAACGGGTTCTTGAAACGCTCGGGGACGCGGATGCCCGAAAACATCTGGCGGGCCGTCGCGAAGTAATTTTCAGGCTGCAGGCCCGAGCAGGTGCCGTGTTTGCGGTACTCGTGGATGATGAGGCCGCGGCTCGGCATGATGTCGAGCATGCCGTCGATCACCGGTTGCGAGACGAACGGGCGGCGCGCGGTGCGGCACATGCCCGGGTATCCCTTTTCATACTGCGGCCACAGGCCGTGGAGAATGAACGCGAAGCGGCGGCCGTCGGCACGGTTGCATTGTTGGTCGTCACGCTCGCTGGCGTCCGAGCAATAGGTCGGGCTCCACGACATGACGAGAGCATAGTAGTCGAACTCGCCGGCCACATTGCGCTGGGCCGGCGGGTTGAAGCGCTCGCTCGGCCAAGGTGCGCGTTGTTGGGCAAAGGTCGCGGTGGCGGCTGTACTGACCGTCAGTACGGCTAACAGCGTTGCGCGGCGAAACGTCTGGCTCGTCATCGTGCCGTCTTCCTCATGAGTTCGACCGTCGTGGTGGTTTGCGCGCTGCCGATCAGGTCCGGTGGCCGTGCTGCTATAGAGGTTGATTGCGGCGGCGAATAGCGGGCTCGCGGCACATCAGAGTTTGGCTTGCGCCTCAACTCCGTTTTGGGTGTAGCCGCTGTTGCGGGCGAGCGCGTCCAAGATCCGCGCCCAACTGCGCGCGCCTTTCTCAAAGCTCGAGACGTTGTATTTTTCGTTGGGCGAGTGGATGCGGTCGTCTTCCAGGCCGTAGCCGATCATCAGGCTGTCCATTCCGAGCGCATCGCGGAACGATGAGACGATCGGAATCGAGGCGCCGCAGCCCATCAGCACGGCGGGGCGGCCCCACTCGTCCGCGAGCGCTGAGGCGGCGGCCTGCATGGCAGTGCCCGAGGTGTCGAACATGATCGCGCCGGAGCCGCGGCTCGACAGCCAGGTCGCTTGGCAATCGGGAGGGAGAAGCGTTTCGACGTGCTTGTGGAGCGCGGCGATAACTTTGTCCGGGTCTTGTCCGGGCACGAGGCGGCAGGTGATTTTGACGGAGGCCTTGGCTGGAATGACGGTCTTGGAGCCGACGCCTTGATAGCCGCCCGTCACGCCGTTGTATTCGAGCGTCGGGCGCGACCACAATTGTTCGATCATCGAATAGCCGGTTTCGCCGGCTGGGGTTTTAAGGCCGACGGAGCCGAGAAAGGCATCGGCCTTGAGGCCCAGCGTTTGCCATTGGGCAAGTTGCTCGGGCGATGGATCTTTGACGCCGTCGTAGAAGCCCGGCACCGTGATGCGGCCGGTCTCGTCATGAAGTGCTGCCATGATTTTGGCCAGCGCGCGAATCGGATTGGCGACCGGGCCGCCGTAGATCCCAGAATGAAGGTCGCGGGCCGGGCCGGTGATGATCAGTTCGGTGCTGGCTAACCCGCGCAGCATCGTAGTGATCGCGGGCGTGTCCTTGTCCCATTGGCCGGTATCGCAGACGAGGACGAAATCGGCTTTGAGTTCGTCGCCATGTTCGGCCAGAAACTGCGGCAGGGATGGCGAGCCGCATTCTTCTTCGCCTTCGATGAGGACGGACACGGCGATTGGCAATTC
>JANOCZ010000443.1:0-2183 GCA_031412455.1 Hyphomicrobium sp.
CTTTTGCGGCATGATCGACGAGCCGGTCGTAAATTTGTCAGACAGCGTGATGAACCCGAACTGCGGCGTCATCCAAATCACGATCTCTTCGGCCAACCGGGAAAAATGGATCGCCGTGATCGCCGCCGCCGCGAGCGTCTCGAGCGCGAAATCTCTGTCCGACACGCCATCGAGCGAATTCGCCATCGGCCGGTCAAATTCAAGCGCTTCGGCGGTTTTATGCCGATCGATCGGAAACGACGTGCCAGCCAGCGCCGCCGAGCCGAGCGGGCTTTCGTTCAAGCGCTTCCGCGCATCTTGAAACCTGCCCCGGTCGCGCGCGATCATTTCGACGTAGGCCAGCAGATGATGCCCAAACGTGACGGGCTGCGCCGGCTGCAGATGCGTGAACCCCGGCATGATCGTCGCCGCGTGCGCCTCGGCTTTGGCCACGAGCGCGCGTTGCACTCCAGCCAACGCTTCGTCGATGCCGTCGATCTGATCGCGCACCCATAACCGGAAATCAGTGGCCACTTGGTCGTTGCGCGACCGCCCCGTATGCAGCCGCCCGGCCGCCGCGCCGATCATATCCTTGAGCCGCGACTCGACGTTGAGATGCACATCCTCGAGCGCGCGAGAGAATGCGAACGTGCCCGCCTCGATCTCGGCTAAGATACTGTCGAGCCCGCGCGAGATTTCTCTCGCGTCAGCTTTACTGACAATGCCCGCGTCCGCCAGCATCGCCACATGCGCCTTCGAACCGCGGATGTCTTGCGGCGCTAAGCGCTTGTCGAACCCGATCGAGGCGTTTATCTCCTGCATGATCTCGGCTGGAGACATCGCGAAACGCCCGCCCCACATCGCATTGGCCTGCTTGGCCGAAGGCGAACCGCTGCCGGGTTTGTCTGTCACGCTTTGGGTCTCCGTCGCGTACGAGTTGGGAAAGCCGAGGAAAATGATGGAAAAAAACCAACGCGGAGCAGGCTTGTGGATTGTCGCGCTGTCGGCCCTCGTGGGCTTTGGCGCGGTATACGTCACGTTGGGCCGGTCTGACAACGCGGCTGTTGACGTTCAGCCGGAAAAGTCCGCGATTGCTGCCCCTGATGCTCCCGCTGAAAGCAAATCCGGCCTAAATACCGGCCAGATGGCGGCGTTCGTAACTAAGAAGGTCCCCGAAGCTCTGCCCGAGGTGACGTTCAACGACGCGGCGGGCAAGGCAATCACGCTGGAGACTTTTAAAGGCCGCACTGTCTTGCTCAACCTGTGGGCGACGTGGTGCGCGCCGTGCCGCGAGGAAATGCCGTCGCTCGACCGGCTGCAACAGGCGCTAGGCTCCGACAAATTCGAAGTCGTAGCCCTGAGCCTCGACAAAAAAGGCGCTGAGGCCTCTCAGAAATTCCTCAACGACGTGAAAGCCAACGCGCTGAAGCTTTACGTCGACCCGAGTGCCAAAGCTGGCACCGCGCTGAAGCTCGTCGGCATGCCAACCACGATCCTGATCAACAAAGAAGGTTTCGAAATCGGCCGGTTGTCAGGCCCCGCTGAATGGGACAGTCCCGAAGCGAAAGCCCTGATCGAAGCCGCGATGAAGTAAACGCTTCGCATCGATGTTTTGGCTCGCAGAGGACACTAAGCACGCTTCTTCCCAGCCTTCTGCGTCAGCGCCGACCCAGCGGCCGATTTAGGGGCCTTGCCGTCCGACGTGCTTTTGATGCCAGAAGCTGCCGATGCCTTTTTGCTGGTGCGAACGCTTACCATTCGTCCGGATGCGCTTTGCCTCATTAAAACCGCCCCACCCTCCAACCTCAACCGCTCGCCAACCGCCTCCGACACGAACTCCGATCTACTTACCCCGATGACCCGTGCGGTCGCGTCAATACCTTCAACGAGGTCGGGCGCGAGCATGAGATTGTAACGCGATTTTCGGCTGACGATGATGAGTGGAACGGCGATTAAAAATGCGCCCGCGGCCAACTCGGCGCGCACGCCTGCATCGGCTCTGAGTTTCGATACCGTGCGTGAAACAGGCAACTCCTGCTCATCGCTGGCATACAACGTCAATGCCGTTTGAGCCTGCTGAAAAATTTCGTCTTCTTGATCAGCAGCTGAGAAACAGCCGGGAAGATCGGGAAAACTGATCCCATACGAACTGTCAGCATCCTTGTGCACCAGCGCGAAATAAGTGTTCACGGCTTTTCTCCTAG
>JANOCZ010000444.1:0-4193 GCA_031412455.1 Hyphomicrobium sp.
GGCAGCGCTTGGCGTCACGCGCGATGGCGGCATCGGCCCTGAGACCTTGAGCGCAGCGCGCGCGCAATCCGCATTGGCGATCATCGAGCGCTACGCCGAACTTCGCCGCAGTCGCTATCGCGCACTCCCCCACTTCTGGCGGTTCGGGCGCGGCTGGCTGCGGCGAGTCGATGCAACCCGAAATCTCGCACTCGGACTCGTGCCCACAGGGGCTAGCAGCAAACACACGACAGTCACAACAACGAAAGGAACGACGGCCATGGGAAGCGATTTTAAACTGCCAGGCGAAATTCCAGGCCAGCCGATGGCAGGCGATTTGGGCAGCGGCGGCGGAGCATCGGACGCTAAGTGGTGGCCGCAATCAAAAACCGTCTGGGGCGCGTTGATCACGGCCGTCTCGACCGTACTGCCGATTATCGGCCCGTTGATCGGCATCAACCTGCCAGCCGACGTGATCGTGAATGTCGGCAATCAGGCGATCCTAGTTGCCCAGGCGATCAGTGGTCTGATCGGAACATTAATGACCCTCTATGGCCGCGCCACCGCCGAAGGACCGCTCGTGCGCCAGAACGTGAAGGTGAGGGTGTGAGCTCAACGTCGCCATTCACCCGGCATTCAGGCGCGATGCGTTAAGCATTAGACCTGAATGTTGTCCCAAGTCCGCGTTCCCCAAGCCATGTCTTGGCGGGACGAAAAGGCGTTGTTGAACCGATGGAGCAAAGATGCGTGTGCGACCTGCTCCTCGACTTTGCCATTTCTTCTTAATTGGCGCTGTGTTGGCGTTTCCCGTCGCGGCTGGGGAAGCTGCGGCTCAGGCCGAGGAATGTTTGACGGACTGGGGCGTCGCGGGCGAAATCGTCCGCCGCGAGAAACTCTTGACCGTTCAGCAACTGGCGCAGTCAGGCGCGGTCGGTGCGGCCGGGCAAATCGTGAAAACGACCCTGTGCCGCGACGGCGACGACTATATTTATAAGGTCGTCGCGCGCGAGGCCAACGGCAGCCTGAAGACGATTGTTGTCGACGCCCGCAATCCCGATGACGCTGGCCTCGGCACAGGCTCGCTGGGCTCCCGCGGCGGTCGAGACCCTGGCGCGGCAGGAAATTCAGCCCCCCGGGGCGGGGGGGCCAAGAGAATTCCCCAAATGCGTATTCAGCTGTTTAAAAAACCCAACTAGAACTTTGACCGCAAGCCCAGCTATAAGTGCGGGCAGGGACAACAACCAGTTAGGCTCCGCCGTGCGCGCACTCGTCGTCGAAGATGACAAGGACTTGAATCGCCAGCTCGTCACGGCACTGGAAGATGCAGGCTACGCGGTCGATAAGGCGTTCGATGGCGAGGAGGGCTATTTTCTCGGCGACACCGAACCCTACGACGTCGTGCTGCTCGATATCGGCTTGCCGAAAATGGACGGCATTTCGATCCTCGAGCAATGGCGGCGCTCCGACAAGAAGATGCCGGTCATCATTCTGACGGCGCGCGATCGCTGGAGCGATAAGGTGACCGGCATGGACGCTGGCGCCGACGACTATCTGGCGAAACCCTTTCACATGGAAGAGCTGCTGGCGCGGGTCAGGGCGCAGGTGCGGCGCGCTTCAGGTCACGCCAAGGCCGAGATCGAGTGCGGACCGCTGCGGCTCGATACCAAATCGGCGCGCGTCACGTGCGAGGGTCAGCAAGTCAAACTGACCTCACATGAGTTCCGTTTGCTCGCGTATTTGATGCACCACAACGGCCGCGTCGTCTCGCGAACCGAACTGGTCGAACATCTCTATGATCAGGACTTCGACCGGGACTCAAACACGATCGAAGTCTTCATCGGCCGATTGCGCAAGAAAATCCCAGTCGACGTCATTCAAACCGTGCGCGGCCTCGGCTATCGCATGAGCCACGGTCCCGATGCGGTTTAACTCGCTGGCCTTCCGGCTGTTCGCCACGTCGGCAGCTTGGACGCTGCTGGTGTTGCCGATCGCTGGCTACCTGATCTACTCGCTCTATCGCGAAGACGTGCAATTGAGCTTTGATGCGCAACTCAAGAAGTTGCTGACGGCGCTGGCGATCGACAGCATGAATACCGCGGGCGATGTGCCCGTGCCGCCGCCCAACCTCTATGAGCCGCTTTTCGAGGTGACGCATTCAGGTTGGTATTGGCAGGTGCGCCCGCTTGACGGCGCGCCGGGGCGGACGCTCGTGTCGCCGTCGCTGGCGTCTGAGGTTTTGCCCTCACCCTATGACCGCAAATTTCCAACCGATACGACCGGCACACGCTGGATGAACGTGCCAGGCCCGGCCGGCGAAACGATCCGCATTCTCGAGGTCATCGATACGCCGGGGCACGATCCAAATAAGACCAAATACACGGTGATCGTCGCCGGCCCGCTCGATTGGCTCGATCAGACAGTGGCGAAGTTCCGCAACCGGTTGATCACCGCCCTGTCGCTTTTCGGAGCCGGTCTCGTCGCGGTGACGCTATTCCAAGTTCGCTTTGGATTGCTGCCGTTGCGCCGCATCGAGAAAGGCTTGGCGAACATTCGCTCAGGTACGGCGTCGCGGCTGATCGGCCGATTGCCAGCCGAAATCGAACCGCTGCAAAGCGAACTCAACGCGCTGATCAACAGCAACCAGGATATCGTCGATCGGGCGCGCACCCAGGTCGGCAATCTTGCGCACGCGCTAAAAACGCCGCTCGCGGTGATCACTAACGAAGCGCGCGAAGACAAATCGCCGTTTGCCTCGAAGGTCGCCGAGCAAGCCCAGATCATGCGCGATCAAGTCGGCCACTATCTCGACCGGGCCCGCATGGCGGCGAGCTCAGGCGCGATTGGCCGGGTGACGCCGGTCGAAGCAACGGCGGCGCCCCTGGTGCGGGCGTTGGAGCGCATCAACCGCGATAAGGGCGTGACGATCGACATGACTATCGCGCCCGATTTGAAGTTCCAGGGCGAGAAGCAGGATCTCGAGGAGATGCTTGGCAACCTGCTCGATAACGCCTGCAAGTGGGGTCGCTCACGCGTGGCCCTCAAAGCGATTCTCGATCCGGATCTGGCGCGGAGTGCTCCTGCACGGCCGGGGCGGCGGATCATAATCACGGTGGAAGACGACGGCCCGGGGCTGACGGCAGAGCAGCGCGCCAAGATCGGCAAGCGCGGCATGCGGCTGGATGAATCCAAACCCGGATCGGGCCTCGGCCTGTCAATCGTCAGCGATCTCGTGACCTCATACCAAGGCAAGATCACGCTCGATCAATCGGCGCTGGGCGGCTTGTTCGTGCGGCTCGATCTGCCCGGCTTGTGAGCGGCTGCCAAGCGGCACCCGCCCACGATTGCAAATAATTATTTTACCTTTTCGGCCGGCGAGCTGTTGGCCGGTTTTTCCATGTCGCCCTTTTTGAACGCGGTCTTCTTGAACTTGTCGCCATCCTTCGTGATCTTGGTGGTCCAGCCGGTGTCCCACGTGATGACCGCAGCGGAACCGTCGTCCTTCCACGTGCCCTTCATACCTTCGCCGGCGCGGTCGGCTTTTGCGGTGCCATCGCCCGCAATCATGATCTCAAACGACTTGCCGTCTGTGTCGGAGACTTTCCAAGTGCCCTCGAACGCGCTGGCGGCAAGAGCCGACACGGTGACAAGAGCGGACGCAAGCAATGCCGCAGATATCGCGGCCGTCCGTGTTGCAAATTTTCGCATGACAAAATCCTCCAATAATCCGTTCCCGGAAGGCTGATCCCTATCAACGCACTGTGGTGAGCGCCGGTTCCTGACCGGTCAGGCTCAGCCGCAGTGCCCTCAAACGAGCAGTCTAAGTCCGCTACGTCGTCGCGGACTTGCTCCCCTCGCTGTTAGCTTGATCATCGTCATCGCGTTGCCCAGCTTCGTTCAAAACCATCAGCAACGGCGTCAAACCCTCGGTATCAACGAGCCTGAAGATTTCGATGTCGTTGCGCGCGCTCTCGCTCCACCCGGCTATTTGCAGCGCCCGTTCGGCTTTAGAAAACAACCCGTGATTGCGGACTGCGCGTTTGTCGGCATAGGCCTTGACCTCGTCGGGCGGCATCCCCTGTTCCTCGGCCCACTTTTTCCGGATCGCGGTCAAGTCGGTGTCGCTGGCCTGGGCTTCCTCGTTTTTTAATTGCTTGAGTTCGTTCTTTTGCAACAGCCATCGGTTGCCGCCCGAAGGCCAGCGCACTAGTTCGAGA
>JANOCZ010000445.1:0-1795 GCA_031412455.1 Hyphomicrobium sp.
CGTGATCGTGATGGACAAATCGACCGACATCATCGCCGCGATCCGCCGCAACGCCTATTTCTATAAGCACGAGAGCTGCGGTCAGTGCACGCCGTGCCGCGAAGGCACCGGCTGGATGTGGCGCGTGCTGGAGCGCATGGAACGCGGTGAAGCCGAAAAACGCGAGATCGATTTGCTGTTCGATGTCACGAAGCAAGTCGAAGGCCACACGATTTGCGCGCTGGGCGATGCGGCCGCGTGGCCCGTGCAAGGCCTGATCAAAAACTTCCGCCCCGTCATCGAAGCCCGCATCGACGCTTATCAATCCAAACATTCACGCGAGGCCGCGGAGTGATGCAGTTCGTCGACGATAAAGTAATCACTCGGTCGTCATCCCGGCGAAGGCCGGGATCCGCCCAGGAGCGCATTGCTAAATGACCAAATCCCTCATCATTGACGGTACGCCGATCGAGGTCGAGGACGGCACGACGCTGATGCATGCGTGCGAGTCCGTCGGCGCCGAGATCCCGCGCTTCTGCTATCACGAGCGGCTGTCGATCGCCGGCAATTGCCGCATGTGCCTCGTCGAAGTGCAAGGCTCGCCCAAGCCGATCGCGAGTTGCGCGATGCTCGTCAACGATCTGCCGCCGAACCGCGATGGCTCACCGAAAATCGTCAACACCAACACGCCGCTCGTCAAAAAGGCGCGCGAAGGCGTGATGGAATTCCTGCTGATCAATCATCCGCTCGATTGCCCCATTTGCGATCAGGGCGGCGAGTGCGATCTGCAAGACCAGGCGATGGCGTTCGGCATGGGCGGCTCGCGGTTTCACGAAAACAAACGCGCTGTCGAAGAAAAATATATCGGCCCGCTGATCAAGACGTTCATGACCCGCTGCATCCATTGCACGCGCTGCGTCAGGTATATGACCGAAGTCGCGGGCGTCGAGGAACTGGGGCTGATCTCGCGCGGTGAAGATGCCGAGATCACGACCTACCTCGAAAACGGCATCATGTCGGAGATGAGCGCCAACGTCGTCGATCTGTGCCCGGTCGGCGCGCTGACGCATCGGCCGTGGGCGTTCAATGCCAGGCCTTGGGAAATGACCGGCACAGAATCAATCGACGTGATGGACGCCGTGGGCTCGGCCATTCGCGTCGATACACGCGGCGGCGCGGTGATGCGCATTCTGCCGCGCAACAACGACGATGTGAACGAGGAATGGATTTCCGACAAAACGCGCCACGTCGCCGATGGCTTGAAAACGCAGCGCCTCGATAGCCCGTATATCCGTCGCAACGGCCGGCTCGAACCTGCGTCGTGGGACGAAGCGTTAGACCTCGTTGCCGCGAAACTGAAAGACGCAGCACCCGAACGCATCGGCGCGATCGCCGGCGATCTCTGTGGCGCCGAAGAAATGTTCGCGCTGAAAGATTTGCTGACCCGCGGCACAGTCAAGAATCTGGATTGCCGGCAGGCGGGCGATAAGCTCGATCCCAAACTCGGCCGCAGCAGCTACGTGTTCAACACGTCGATCAACGGCATCGAGCAGGCCGACGTGATCTTGATCGTCGGCTCAAATCCGCGCCTCGAAGCACCCGTGCTGAACGCGCGCATTCGTAAACGCTGGCGCACTGGCGCGTTGCAAGTGGGCCTCGTCGGCGCGAAGGTGGACCTAACGTATCCCGCCGAATACCTAGGCGCTGGACCCGATACGCTGGCACACATTTTAAGTGGCGAGCACCCATTCGCAGCCATATTCAAAGCTGCAAAAAATCCGCTCGTCATCGTCGGCCAAAGCGCGTTCGCGCGCAA
>JANOCZ010000446.1:0-8510 GCA_031412455.1 Hyphomicrobium sp.
CCCCAAAAAAAAGGGCCCCGTGAGGGGCCTGTTCGTTTGTCTCTACATTGGCGCTGGCGACTCTCCTTCGTCGAGCCGGCCGCCAGCGCATCAAACAAAAAGGGCCCCGTGAGGGGCCCTGATCGTTTCCAAGAAGCAGCGCTAGGCTGCGTCGGCGCGGTAGAGGAGTGTGTTGGAGGCCTCCTCGAGAGCAAGATCCGACTTCAAGGCAATTCCAATGTACCGTACTCGACCAGCGACCTTTTCTTTCTTGACGCCGAGTTCTGAGAACTCACGCATAAAGCTCGTCATCGCTGAAGGCTCTTTGTTTTTGGTTTCACACCACGAACAATAGTCTTCGTAAAGTTGAGTAGCAGTGACACTCGATCCGTCCTGGACCTCGACATTCTCCTTGTAGAAACGTTCGGTATTTGATTCAGGCGCGATGTGCTTCGCCGGGACCTGCTTGGCTTCGATCGTGCGAACTTCAGGCTGCCGTTCCACAATAGTCTTGGTTTCGGCAATCTGGGCTTCGATCGTGAGCGGCGCGACAACGGGAAGGTCGAGAGGTATCTCGATCGATCGGTTGTCGTTGGCACCGGAACGCGGCTTTTTCGTCTGAACGGCAAGCGGTGTGAGCACCGTCGCCGCCACCGCTGCCGCAGCGGTGTCGTTAGCTGCCACAACCGTTTGAGGTTGGGCAGGAGCCTTGACGTCGTAGATACGCCATTGGCTGAAAGCGACGTACATGCCAAAGCCCGATCCGACTTCGAGCAGCAGCGCGACGAAAATCGTCAGAGCCATCTGCACCTCGTCGATCTTCACTCCGGGAAAAAACGCCGCTGCGAGTTCAGTCAAGACCTTGGCTTGGGGATCGGCTTCCGCCATTGCGGACGTGCCCTCCATCGCCTGCAGTTTCGACTTGATGTCGTCGATCCGCGTTTCCGCAACCTTGGCGCCGCTCGCAGATGCGAGTTCAGCGTTCAAAGCGTGGAACTGCTGGCAGAACTTCTGCTCCGATTTCGACGACGCGTCTTTACAGCCGTTCGACCATTTCCACGCGGCTTGCGCCTTGTGGCCCTCGATCGCGCTGACCACCGCCGCATACGGGCGATGCTGCGGGATCCAGCCTGACTGTTCCTCGGCCTTCTTCAGTTCGGCTCTGAGGTCGTGGTAGACCTGAGCTTCCTGAGCACGATGGCCGGTCGAGTCAGACCGGTTCAAAGCCGCATGGCCAAGCGCCGACGTCATCGAGTAGGCGGTCACAACCACCCACACGAGCGCCGAGGCAGCAGCCTGCGACCAAACTTTGTTTTTTATTGCGGCGAAGAAAAAGAACGGCACTAACGCCTTGAAACAATCGGCTGCGGCTGATGCCGCTCCGTAGATTTGGCCGTCCATCTCGGTTCTGCCGAGACTGAAGCCAAAACGCCAGTTCATTGCAGCTGACACGGCGAGTAGAACGCCTGCTGCAAGAACCCCCAACACGCCTAAAACGTGTCTCATCCTGTGTGCCCTCTCGTTTGCGAGGGCCGGTTCTCTATGACGCGAAACAAACCAAAAGCCCGGCCATTTCGATATTCCCGGCTGTCTGTGAGGAAGCACCAGACCGCCTAGCCCTCAAACGCAAAACAGGCGCAACGACACCGTGTCCCGAACCCCTCGCCTGTTGAGCTCCGGCGCCATCCCCATGGCTACCGGCAGACGAAACGAACAGTCCCCGACCGTCACACTTGAGAACCTTGCCGCGTTGCTGAAATTCAAGCTGTCCACAACGGTCTCGCCGCTCGATCCCGGCTGTGGACAACGCTCAAATACTTGTGCACGGCACTTACATCGTCACGCAAACGCGTCCCCTCGAAAGGGAGGATTATGCGATTCGTTTTGAATTGTTAAGGGAATCATAGCCGTAGGGCACTCGAGCAACTTCGTGGCGTGTCTTTGCTGCACAGAGCCGCTCCAGCCAAGTCCACAGTTATGCCTTCAACCCTCCACCGGTTGTCCACATTTAATCCCCAGGGCACCAAGAGTTGTACCCAAACCGCGGGCAATGCGCGGGGTGAAGGCATGCTAGGAGCCACACAGGGTTTTGATCGCAAAACCGCGTATTTAATTTACCGTTTAGAGAAATATGGTGCATCCTGACCATTCTCAGCTTCCCGAAGCTGGTTTGGCCGGTTAAATCGCTGATTGAGTTCAAGATACCAATGCCGTCACGCGGTGAATTCGACACAAACGACTGACAGTAAATGCGAACGGTACGTCGGTGGCACGCAGATACGGCGCGGCGATATCCGCCTTACGAATAGAGTTCGCGTATCGTATGGGAGACTAGGGGTCATGCAGCGTCTCAGTGGCGTCCTTTTGGGATTGGCCGGTATCGCGCTCGGCGGATACGTGGTCATGCCCGAGCATTTGGTAACGACCGGGCCAACCGCCATCAGCGTCGCCACAGCGACCGGCAGCGCTCGCAACTTGCTGGCCGGATCGCTTTCGACGCCCGCCGTTGCCGAACCAGCCGCGGTGCCTGCCGTCCAGCCGGCGGTTCGGGGACAAGCAGGCCTGGCGAACGGCACGCGCGTTTTCTCTCCTGCGGCGCCGCTGGCTCCGGCTCCCGGTGCGACCACCAGCACGTGGTCGACTGTCGTCTCGACCGAGTCCTCCGCGCAAGCCAAACTCACCTCTTCCAAGCCGACCGACGCTGAGACCCGCGCGTCGCTTGCCAGTGATCTGCAGCGTGAGCTCAAGCGCGTTGGTTGCTACGGTGGCGAAATCAACGGCGCGTGGACACCATCGTCGAAACAGGCCATGTCGACCTTCATGGAGCGGGTCAACGCGACGCTTCCCATCGACGAGCCTGATTACATTCTCTTGACGCTCGTGCAGGGGCACTCGGCCATCGCGTGCGGCGTAGATTGCCCGTCGGGACAAGTCATGTCAGACAGCGGCGCGACCGCCGGGCGCTGCTTACCGCAATCCGTCGTTGCGCAAGCTACCCGCAAATCGAAGGCCGATGACGACCGCCGTTTGGCCGAGGCTCGAAAGTCGGAAGCTCAGCAGCAACGGGCGGCCGACGCCGAGCGTGTTAAACTTGCTCAGAAAGATGCTGAAGCTCAGCGTAAAGCTGAGGCGAAGGCTCAACAAGCTCGCATGGCGGAATTGCAGAGCTTGGCTGACGCGCAACGGGCCGCCGATCTGCGCGCGCAGGCTCGAAAGGCGACGCTGGCCGCCGAGACGCAGCGGCTTGCAGCGGTTGCTGCCTCCCAGCGCCTCGCTGCTGTCGCTGCAGAGAAGGCAAAGGCTGCCGCCGCTCAAGCATCAGCAACGCGCTCGGCCGTTGCGGCGACCGTTGTCGTCGCCACGGCTCCGAAAAAAACTCTCCAGACCGCTGCTGTCGCGCCTGACCAATTGCCCTGGTTGGCACAGGATACTTTGCGAGCCAGCCCACGGGCTGACACCAGCCCCTCAACTTTGGCGGCCGCTCCGGCTAACTCGCGCGCGAATAGGCCAGACGGCATGATGTCGATTGGCGGACCGCGGATTGTCACCCTCGAGAAGCCTGCTCGTTTGGCGGCAGTCACCCCGAATAAGGGACCGCAACCGCTTTATGACGACCTCAGCAATACCGCGCCACAGAGCGGCGGGGCGGTGGATGCCGTGGCACCAGCTGCGGCTGTGCCGTCGCCAGAAACGTCGCCAGAGAGTTCATCAGGAACGGCTTCGGGCCGCGCTGCTATCCCATCACGACAATCGGCGATCCAAGGCTTGCCGGGAGCGAAATCAGGCCGGGCTATTCAAGGCCTGCCCGGCGCGAAATCAGGCCGCGCCATCCAAGGTGCTGCTGGTACGAAAGCCGGGCGCAGTGTGCGCCGATCCATCGTGCAAGGGGCGCCGCACCGCAAATACCGGCCAGCCCGCATTGTCCGCCGCCCGTCGGCGCCCGTCTACGTCTACGCCAAGCCGAAGAAGATCTACTATGCGGCCTACGGCAAGAGCCGCCGCTACCAGCCGCGCGCCCACACTCGCCACTATAATCTAATGCTGTCTTTGGGTGGGTTGTACTGACGGATATCGCCGCCGACGACTGGAGGCCGCGGCTGGGAGAGCGGGTTGGCGTGCTCTCCGTCCCAAGTCGGCGGATGGAAATCGCTTTCGCCCGCCGAACATGGGGTAGAGCACGACGTCCCCCCCACCATCAATGGCGCCCAGGCACCTATCACTCGTCCCCATCAACCACGACGGCGCGTGAGAGCTTGTTGTTTGGCGCTACATAAGCCAGCCTCTGAAAGCCGTTTTTTAACGCAAAGCCGATAAGCCGCTTTCCGTCCCTATTGCTTGGCCAGAGCCCACGATGTCCAAAGTCAGAAAATCGTTTGAGCGGATCGCGTTCGTGGCAAGCGAGGTGCCCGAAGCGCAAACAGCGCGCGAGTTGCTTGCCTCGAAGTATGGTAATGCGCCGCCCGCCCAGGCCGACGTCATCGTCGCCCTCGGCGGTGACGGGCTGATGCTGCAAACCCTGCACCGCTTCATCAACGACCGGATTCCGATCTACGGCATGAACCGCGGCTCGGTCGGCTTTCTCATGAACGACTATCGGGAGGACGGACTCAAGGAACGGCTCGAGGCGGCCATTGTCACGCGCATCCACCCGTTGGCGATGATCGCGACCGACAGTTTCGGCAAAGCCCACAAGAGCCTCGCCATCAACGAAGTGTCGCTGTTTCGGCAACGACACCAAGCCGCCAAGTTGCAGATTGCCATCGACGGCAAAGTCCGCATGGAAGAATTGATTTGCGACGGCGTGCTAGTGGCGACGCCGGCTGGATCTACGGCGTACAACCTGTCAGCGCATGGCCCGATCATCCCGATCACCGCGCCGCTGTTGGCATTGACGCCGATCAGTCCATTCCGGCCACGACGGTGGCGTGGCGCGCTCGTGCCGAACCGTGTGCACATTTCAATCGACGTCTTGGAGGCGGACAAGCGCCCGGTTAGCGCCGTCGCCGACCACTTTGAGACCCGCGACGTGGTCAAGGTCGAAATCGAGAAGGCGCGCGCGACCGAGCTGTTCATGATGTTTGATCATCAGCGCACCCTTGAAGAGCGCGTGCTCACCGAACAATTCAAATTTTGATGGGTCGATCGGCGAGCCAGGCCGGGACCTAAAAACCGACTGGCCCTCTCCTGCATCGCGTGAGCGGCAGCGAGAAGGCCATGATTTTGGTCATACGCACATAAACCCGTGCGCAACTTCCATGACACTAGCGTGCGCTGGTTAACAACGCATTAACGAACTTCGGCTGGGCCAATGTTCAGCCGCTCCAGTGCGTGACGAGGTCCGCGACGACCGGGCGGTCGCGCTCATCGGATTTTTCTATCGGCCGGCCGATATAGATGAAGCCGGCGATGCGCTCGTTGTCAGATAACCGCAATGCCGCGCGAACCGTCGCGCTGTAGGCAATCCATTCGGTGATCCAGGAGGTGCCAAAGCCCAGCGCGTTGGCGGCAAGGCACGTATTCAAACACGCGGCCCCGCCCGACAGGATTTGTTCCCATTCAGGGGCTCCGGGGACGGGCTTCGTGCGAGAGATCACAGCCAGTACCATTGGCGCTCTGAGGAAGCGGCCTCGTTCCATGTCGAGGCGGACGGGCGATGGCGTCTGCTGATCTTCTTTCATGCAGGCGTCGGCGAAAACTTCGCCCATTTTCGCCCGGGCGTCGCCTTCGAACACGATGAAGCGCCAAGGTGCGAGTTTCTTATGATCGGGAACGCGCGTTCCGACTTTCAGAATAAGACCCAGTTCGTCCGGAGTTGGTCCAGGCGCCGACAGCTTATCAGGCTTGACCGAACGGCGGGCGCTGAGAAAATCGAATACGCTAGAGTTCATCGAGTATCCCGTCCTTGAGACTTGAGACGCCTCGCTATCGCACCCCGGTTCCTGTTACAATCGCGCTTTGTGGTCACGGTCTCAAAGGTCCTCCATGCGCCGTCAATTCGCTGCCGACGTTCTGATCGCATGGGGTCTGGCGACGACTTCACTGGAAGGGTTCGTCGCGCCGTCTGCCGCGCAGGCCGAGGATGCACCGGCCACACAAACCATGCTGATCATTGACGGATCGGGGTCGATGTGGGGCCGTTTCGAGACTGATAATCGCGCCAAGATCGACGCCGTCCGGGACCTTGTCAAAAGCCGGATCGAGGCGACGCCTGGCCAAGCGATCGGCCTTGCCTCATTCGGTCATCGCCGCCGCGGCGATTGCAGCGACGTCGAGGTAATCGCGCCGGCAGCCATCGATCATGCCCCCGTTCTCGACCCGCTCGCCAAACTCAACCCGCGCGGAAAGGGCCCGCTGGTCGCAGCATTGAGGCAGGGGATCGCGGCGCTCGGGCCATCGCGCCCGGCCAGTCTGATTGTCGTCGGCGACGGCGCCGACAATTGCCAGCAGGACGCTTGCGCCGCGGCGACTGAAATTGCCACGGCCAATCCAGGTGTGCCGATCCACATGATTTCGATCGGTGTCGATCCCGCTGACGTGCCGCGTCTTTCCTGTGTGTCCACCGCAACCGGCGGATTGTTTTTCGACGTGAAGGACGCGAGCGGCCTCACGTCGGCCATCGATGCCACAGCGAAGCTTGCCATGCTCTCGCCTGACGCCGCGGCCGTGCCGGAAGTTGCAGGCGGGACCTCGGCACCGGCTGCACCCGCCGACTCGAACGCCTCGGTCACGGCATCGGTCGCACTCACTGAGAATGGAACGGCCGTCGCTCTTCCTGTGCATTGGCGCGTTTTGAAATCCGGCGGCGAACTCGTTTTAGAAAGAGACGGCGCGACGCTCGCTGCACGGCTCGATCCAGGAAGCTACGACATCGAGGCTGAGGCTGCGCGAATTCGCGTTACTCGTAAGGTGACGATTGAAGCGGGTCGGCCCGTGGCGCTCGTTTTGCCACTTAACGCGGGCCGGCTGCAAGTCGTGGTGAAGGCGGACAAGGCGTCGGTATCGTTCGCGCCGATCGTGTCGCTGCAGCCGATGATCGACGGCCAGCCGAGTTCGGACGGCGCCACGATCGGCCGCCTCAGTCAAACGCCGCTCATCCTGCCGGCTGGCGCATACGTTGCAACAATCGGTGATGGCGACGTTCGCCAATCAAAACCGGTGACGCTGTCACCTGGAGCCGACGCGAAGGTCGACTTTACGCTGGCGACAGGCCGGGTCGAATTGTCGGCCGCCTTGCGTGAAGACGGCGGCGCGCTTGACGACGTGACCTTTGCCATCAGCGAAGATGACCCCGATAGTCCCGACGGACGGCGCGAAGTTGCCCGGTCCCGCGCGCCGACGGCGCATTTTGCGCTGCCCGCTGGGACCTACTACGTGTCGGCTCGCTCAGGCGAAGGTGAAGTCCGCCAGCGGATTGCCGTCAACGTCGGCGATGCCGTGAAGCAAACACTCATTTTGCCTTTGGTATCGGTCAAGGTGTCGGCGTTGATCGGCGGGCAGCCGGCGGCGGCGGGCCAGGGGATCGTCTACCGGGTGACCGCACTTGAGGGGGACCGGCGGGAAATCACGCGCTCGGTGTCGCCTGAAATGTCTCTCAGTTTGCTGCCTGGCCGATATCTGATTGCGGCCCACCTCGACGCCCATCACTTGAAGGCGTCGCAGGAGGTGACGGTCGAGCCCGGCAAAAGCACGAGCGTCGTGTTGAAATTTATTGCCGGTGAACTCAGCCTGAAGCCGGGGCCTCAGACCGCGGCACCGGCTGACATCTCGTGGGAGATCATCGATCAGGCGGGCCGGGCCGTGTGGCGTTCGATGGTGCCTGAACCGCGCGCTTTGCTGGCACCGGGGCGCTACACTGTGCGACTCGACATTCGCGATAAGCGCAGCGTCGCCGCCGTCGAAATCATCGCTGGCGAACGCAAAGCGGTGCAGATTGACGCCAATTGAGCAGTTCGCGGACGCCGAAGCCGGCGTGGCCCGAATGCTGTCAAGATGCGCCCGCAGGATCACGCGTCATCAAGCTAAAGGCCACCCGTGCCTTTGAAGTTACTGACAGGCGCGATTTTTGGGCTATTGTTTGCGGCAGATGATCGACTCTCGACCAGTTGTGTTCATGCGGCGCAGCCGGCGTCACGTCGGCTTGGCGCTGATTGGCCTTGCGCTCGCCGGCTCGAACGCTGTCTCGCAAGAGGCCGCTCCGGCAACTCCGTGGCCACAGGAAATCGAAGTCGAAGAGGCCGCCCCGCCAGCCGTGAGCCCGGCTCCGCCAGCGGCCGCTCCGGCGAACACTAAGACCAACACCACGGTCATCGAACGCGCTGGTGACGGCAAGGCGGCAGACGGCGCGCCAGCTCAACTCCGCCTCGTCGCATTGCTGACCGACGACGGGCAACAGATCGACCAGGGCTTGATCTGGCGCATTTATCAGAGCGCGGCGGAGCCGGCGGGGAAGACTAAACTCGTCGCTGAAAATCGCGAGGCGAGCCCGACGCTCAAGTTGCCGGCCGGCGACTATACGATCAACGCCTCGTTCG